>DATEJA010000154.1:0-39903 GCA_035278405.1 Sphingobium sp.
AAGTGCGGAGGCGCCTGCTCCCTCCCAGGCGACCGTTTCTCCTGCACCCGCTCAGCCCCCGGTTCCCGAAAATGTCACGATGCCCGAGTTCGCGCCTCAATATCCCGGCTCTACGATAAGGGCTGTGAATGTTTCTTCTGCGGGCGCGGACGCAGCGCATGAGGTCACCTTCGCCACAACGGATGACGCAGCGAAGATCATGGCGTTCTATCGTGAGAAGTTCATTGGAGCGGGATTGCAGAAGACGTCGGATTTTCTCTCTGGCGGTACGGGCATGATGTCGGCGGCGGGGAAGGGGAAGAGGGCGGCCGTAGCCATCGCGAAGGAGCGGGATCACAATGCCGTCATCGTCACCTATTCAGGCGAATAGGGCCTGATCTTCCCACCGAAAGCAGTTGGCGGCCGCCGACAACTGGCCATGGAGCGGCAATGAAGTCCAGCGGCGCGGTTGCTCAGGAAAGGGCTTGCCCTTCGGCTTGATCGATAGCCTGCCGGCCCAGGGCGGGATCGTCGGTGAAAATGGCGTCGAGGCCCGCGGCGAGATAGCGGCGCATCTCTGCCAGGCTGCCGGCGGGATTGCGGGCCTGGTCGCCCTGGCCGTCCTGGAAATCAGCTGCCAGAAAATGATTTTCCGGGCGGAACGTCCAGACGCCCACCAGCAATCCCGCCTTGTGCGCGGCTTCGACCAGCCCCGTCGGTTTGCCGAGTTTGCCGTCAGCGCCAAGTGGAATGATCGCCCGCACGGATGGGGCGACATAATCGGCATAAGTCCCGATCTCGCGCAAACCGGCGGGGGCAAGGAGATCGCCATAGGTGCGCTTGATCCCCTGCGCAGCGAAATCCGCGGGCACTACGGCTGGATCGCCGATGAGTTGCATGAGCTGAACATGAGGCATCGATGCAAGTTGCGGACGCAATTCCTTCAGATTGCGCACTTCAAAGGACTGGATGATCAGCGGCGCGCGGGAGAGATAGGCGCTCTTGCCGATATGGTCGAGCAAGCGCGGCTCCAGCGGCAGGCCCAGCCCCGCGAAATAGGTTGAGTGCTTGATTTCCGGGATGAGGCCGATCGTGCGGCCGCGCGCGGCGGCCTCGGCCGCGACGAAGTCGGCGATTTCCTCCAGCGAGACGATCTGGAACTGGCCATCAAAGCTGCGGCTTTCAGGCCGCATGGCGCCCAGCCGCTCGCGGGCGCGCAGCGTCTTGAGTTCAGCCAGGGTGAAATCTTCGGTAAACCAGCCGGTCTGTTGCTCCCCGTCTATGGTCTTGCTGGTCCTGCGGGCAGCAAATTCGGGGCGCGAAGCGACATCGGTCGTTTCCGCGATATTATTTTCATGGCGGGCGACCAGCGCGCCATCCTTGGTCGCTACCAGATCCGGCTCGATGAAGTCGGCTCCGTCCTGGATCGCCTTGGCATAGGCGGCGAGCGTATGTTCTGGCCGGAGCGCGGAACAGCCGCGATGGGCGAAGAGAAGCGGGCGTTTGCGACCGGCGACTTTGACGGGGGCGGCAGCTGCCACCCCCGTCTTCATGGCCGTGCCCAGCAGCGCCAGATCGACGCCAGAGCGGAGCAGCGCGCGCCGCGAGAAGGGCACGGCGGCCATCAGAAGGTCACCGACAAGGTGCCGAACCACTGACGCGGCGGGATGGGATAAACATTGTAGTTGTTGGTGTTCGCGCTCGCCTGCACCGTCGACGCGCCTTTCTCGTCGAACAGGTTGGTGACGTTGAGGCTGATTTCCGCCTTCTGCAAGCCGAACATCTGGGCCGGCAGCCGGTAGCCGATGCGCGCGCTCGCCTGGAAATAGGATTTGACCCAGGCATCGTTGGTGAAGGTGGTGTAGCGGCGGCCGACATAATCGCCGATCAACTGCGCGTCGAAGGCCCCGATGGTGAGCGTCGCCACGGTCTTGTTCATCCATTTGGGGCTGACGGGGACGAGCTTGCCCCCGGTCGGAACGACGCCGGCGACCGTGGCGGTGCCGCCGACCCGGGTGCCGGTCGCCTGGCCGGTCGCGGTGCTATAATCGCTGTCATAGATGGAGCGGTTATAGGACAGCGCATTGTAGAGCGAAAAGACCTGGCCGAAACGCAGCGTCACGGCGGCGTCCACGCCGTCGGTCTTCACGTCGCCCACGTTGAACACGGCCGGCGTGCCGCCCGAAATGCCGCCGCCGCCGATGCCGCCGATGGCCGCCGCCGGCGTGATGCCGATCAGGCGGTCGCGGAAGTCGACATGATAATAGTTCACCTGCGCATCGATGCCGGTGAGGAAGCCCATGTCGATGTCGCGGCTGGTGCGGAAGCCGATTTCATAGACCCATGAGGTTTCCGGCCGCCCGTTATTCTTGAGATTGTCGAACGCCGCCTGACTGCCGCTGCTCCACGGGGTTACGCCGCCCGCGCCATAGGGCTGGAACTGGCGCAGATTCTTCTGCACGTTGACGTAGAGCTGTTCTTTGTCGGTGAGGTTCCACTTCGCGCCGATGGCGGGCAGGAACCAGCGCTTGGTGTTGATCTCGCCCTCCGGCAGCGCGCTGGACGATCCGGGCAGCGATCCGATGATCGGCTGAACCGGGAAGGTGCCGCTGGCGAACTGGAGGCTGGACTTGAAACCGCCCTGGATCAACAGGCTGGGAGTCAGTTGCCAGCTGTCCTGCAGATGAAGCTGCAGCACATTGGTCCGCATCTCGCTGCCATATTGGGTGAAGAGCGGGTTCGTGGGGCGCTCATAGGGGCTGTAATCCTGCGGCCGGGTCACATCCAGGGCATACCAGCGGCGATAGGCGGCAGAGCTGTTATATTCATACCAGAGGCCCGCCTGGATCGCGTGATCGCCCAGCGTCGCGTCGAGCGTCGACAGGACGCCACCGCGATCGATGCGATATTCGGTGGTACGGATCGCATAGCCCGAATTGCCCGTCGCCTGCTTGAGGTTCTGGCCCGGAAAATAGAGCGAGAACAGGGTGGGGAGCGACGCGACGGTGATCGGCCCGGCTACGATGCCGGCGCCGTCATTGCGATGATAATAGGCTTGGGTCGACCAGTCGACGGCATCGGAAAGATGCGCCTGATATTTGATGTAGCCCAGATAATCGGTGCGCAGCGCAGCGCTGTAATAGTTGCGATAATTCTGCGCCTGCGCCGCCGGAACCGCGCCGTTCGCATCGAGATAGGCGATGGCGGCGTTGAAATCGGGGTAGAAGAAGGGGCGGACATAGGGCTGATAGGCCTGGGCCGCGTTGGCCGAATTCTTGAAGACGGTGGTGGCGTCCTCATTAGGCTCCTGCTTGTCCGAATAGGCGAAATAGGCGGTCAGCTTGCCGTTGCTGTCGTCATGGACGAATTTGGCGTTGACCTGCCAGCCGCCCTGCCGGCCGTTGAAGTCCCAGGCGCGGGCGCGCTGGCGCAGCACCGACACATAGCCGCTATTGCCGTTGCCGAATTCGCCGCTGTCGAGGCGCAGGAAGGTGCGCGCGGTGCCGTAGCTGCCGAAGGTGTGATTGATCTGCGCGCCCATCTGCTGGCGCGGGTCGCTGGAGAAATTCTCGATCGCACCGCCCAGATTGCTGGTCGATGCGATGCCCAACTCGGCCGCGCCGGTCGCGACGATGACCCTGCCGACATTTTCCGAGATGATCGCCCGCTGGGGCGAGAGGCCGTTGAAATTGCCGTAGCTCTGATCGCCGAGCGGCACGCCGTCGAGGGTGTGGCCGAGTTGCTGACCGCTGAATCCATGAATGAAGAGCGAAGCATTCTGCTCATTATTGCCCCAGGGGTCGGCGCTCACATACATGACGCCGGGCAGGGTCTGGATCGCCTTGAAGGGGGCGATGCCGGGCAGGATCTTCTGGATTTCGGTCGTGGTGATGGCGGTCGCGGAGCGGGTCGCCTTGACGCCGGTCACGATGATGTCGGAATTGCCGCTGCTCTGGGCGGCAACCTCGTCCGCCGGAGCCGGGTCGGCGGGCGCCTGGGCCAAGGCGGGCGCGGTCAGCGCCAGCGACAGAAATGCGGCGCCGGCAAGCAGCCGGGCCCGCGAGAACGGGTGAGCGATCATGTGCGAATTCCCCTAAGATGCCGTGCTGGCTTGCACGATCGCCGTCCCACTAGGCTGGGGGCGTGACGCTTTCTTGGCGCGGCCGAGACGCTATTGTTACACAAACATATAATAATTGTTGCGGCGGGCGGCGGGGCCAGGCTGCTGTTAACCCGAGAAAATCAGCGCGTGAAGCCTGTCCAGCGCAGCAGCCAATAGCTGACGCCCGCCGTGCCCATGGCGAGCAGCGCGGCCACCAGCGTGCCATGCGGCCCGCTGGCGAGCGGCATGCCCCCGGTGTTCATTCCGAACAGGCCGGTCACCAACGTGGCCGGCAGCATGAGCGCGGTGATGATGGAGAGGATATAGAGATTCTGGTTGGTCCGCTGCGCTGCCTGCATGTCCACTTCGTCCCGCAGCAGGCGCAACTGGCCCTGCGCCTCCAATATCTCGGCGGCTTGCGACTGGACGCGCTGCACCAGCTTTTCCACGGTGGGTCGGAGATGATCGGGCAGGTCCTGATCCTCGTCCAGTCGATGGAAGACGTTGCGCATGCCGGACAGGAGTCCGTGCAACTGCGCCAGCCGCCGCCGCAGGCGGATGAGGTCGCGCGCGCCAGGCGGATGATGCCCGTTCAAAAAGGCGTCTTCTGCCTCCTGAACCTCGCCGTTCAGCGACCGGGCAATATCGGCGATGTTGCCGGTCATGGCGCTGACCAGAAGATCCAGCGCCTGTGCCGGCCCTGGCGCGACGGGCCCCTTTTCCAGCCGGTGACGGGCGATGTCGGCCGACCGCAGCGGATGCAGCCGGGTGGTCAGCATCAGGGTCGGGGTGAGGGCGATGCGGAGCGCGCCGATCTGCCCCGTGTTGGCGACGTCGAAGTCCCGTTCGAAATCATGAAGCACGCAGCCGACGCAGTCCGCTTCGACAAGGGCCCGGGGATGGGTGTCGGGAGCCAGCAGCATCTCGCGAACCTGTGCGGTGAGTGCGCCATTGCCTGCGATCCACTGCTGAGTGCCATGGTCGGCAAGGTTGAGATGAAGCCAGCGGAAGCCGCTTGCCTGACGATCATCGCAGTCGATCACAGGGCGGGCGGAACCGTCGGCGAGGAAATCGAGCCCCCAGATCAGGCCTGGCCCGATGGCCCGTGGGGGCAGGGGCGTGGGAAATGATGTGTGGTCCTCGGCCGCCGTAACCCGCTCCCAGGTTCAATCAGTGCGACGGACCCGTCAGAAGATCCGAAGGGGCCTGATAGCCGGTCTTGATGACATTATCGTTGCGGCGGGGTGGTCCGCGCCAGGATCTTAATGGCTAGTGGCTAGCCTCTGTTCCATCCTTCGCGGCGATCCAGCCGCGTCGCCATTCCCGCCCGGGATCGACAGCGTAGAGGCTGGCGCGCTTGAACCCCTCATAGGGGCAGCGATAGATCGGCGCGCCGGACATGAACGCCAGCGCCCCTTCTTGCCGATATGTCTGTGCCGTTGATATATGACGTTCCATCGCTCGAACTCCGGGGCTCCAGCCGCAAGCGCTTTTCAGATCCCATCCCGAACCAACGTAGATCAGCGCATTACAGAATTGCGCAGCCAAGGGCAAGCTCCAGCCAGGGAAAGACGGCAGTTGCGCTCAGCGCGCGGGCACGTCGCTGGCGACCATCTGTTGTCCGCCGCGATCGATCGACCAGAGGCGACCGGCGCGAACCGGATCCCAGTCGATCGCCTGGCCCGGCGTCGCGATGCCGATGACACCGCGCAGTTCCAATTGGGACCCGGCTTCGGGGAGAGCGATTTCATAAAGTTCGGGACGGTCATGGCCGGTCACGTACAGGCGGCCGTCCTTGCTCCAGCTCGCGCCCGAACAACTGAAAGGGGCAAAGCGGGCGAGCACCTCGGCAGGGAAGGTCCAGGCTGCTTCCTGGCGGAACGTGTCATCCATCCGGACCAGCAGCGTGTAGCGATGGTCGCGCCCGGGCTCGCCGCCCTTGCCATCATAATTGGCAAAGATCGCCCACCAGCTGCCGGCATGTCGGTCCAGCGCCGTGAGCGACCCTGGCCCAAAGCCGAGGCTGACGGTGCGCACGTGCCGCAAGCTGCTGCGGTCGAAAAACTCGACAGCGCTGGTCTGCGGGACGGCGGGGTAGTTGGATGCCGCGCAGACCAGGTCGGGGCCGACCACGGTGCAGCTGTTCATGTGCGGGAACAGCCGCCGCTCGCCCTGCCATTCCGCTACGCGTTCGCCGGTCGCGATCCGATATTTGGCGATACGGTCATTATCGATGGCATAGACATAGGTGCCGTCTGACGCCGCCCCTTGTCTGGCTTCGGGCGCCGGCAGGCGGAGCGCCACGGGCGCAGGCGACGGGGCGGCGGCTGGGATGACGGTCTGGGTCGCGGCCGGTCCGGCAACGCTCCAGGCCGCGCACGCCAGCATCGAACGGGTGAACAGCCGCAACTTCGTCATCCTTTCCTGATCGGATGGTCCGCCTGTTGGATGGCAACCACGACAGTGCGATGTCAATTCCGTGACAGCTGGATGTCGCTCAGCGGATGCTACCAGTTGAGCCCCACGCCCAGCATGAGGCTGCGCGCCTGATCGGCGGCGAAACTGGGTCCGGCAGGATCGTCGCGCAGAAATTCGGTGGTGGCGAGCTGGTCGGGATCGGCGAGGCGCAGGGACAGGGATGCGCGCGCCCTGCCGATGCTTGTCATCCGATAGCGGATTTCACCTTCCATGCGCAGCGGCCGGTTCCCGCGCCCAGCATCGGGCGATAGTGCCGGCAGGCTCGTCCGCGTGCCCCGCACGCTGCCGCTCCACCGACCATCGTTCCAGTTTGCTTCGAGCGAGGCGCTGTTTTCCCTTGCCCGGGGCCCTCCGGCCTGGTCGACTATGCCCGCGCCATAGCGCAGCGAGAGACGCCAATGGTGCGAGAGCGCCTGGCTGATCGCGAAACGCCAGCCCGTCAGCTGCGCCGAGCCGCCATTGCGCGCCTGATACGCGCCGGGAATGAAGGCCAGCCGATCGCGCAGTTGGCCTTCATAGCCGATCAGGGTGAGATTGGTGCCGGGCGCCGGGGCCCAGTGGGCATCGATCCGCAGCCGGCTGTGGGTTTCCGGGCGGGACGTGCGCGACCATGCGCGGAACTCCTCCTGGGGCAGACCCATCGGTCCTGACAGGCCGGTCTCGCCAAAGGCGCGCAAGGTTTCGCGATAGCCCAGCGCAATGTCGAGTTTCGGCAGCGGCGTGAACTCTACCGTCGCTTGCGGCATGAACCAGTCGCGCGCCCGGATCCGGTCGTTACCCGCCACGGCCGTGACATTGGCGCCCCGGTTGCTGATCTTCGCGCCCTGAACCCCGGCGGTGATCGTCAGATCTTTTCCCAGGGGGAGGCGGTCCTGAAGCATGACCAGGGTGAAACGGCTGCGCGGCGCGAAATCCTGCGCTGGCGCTTCGTCGACTAAATGCCGGCTCCCCACCAGCCCGAGATTCCGGCGCCTGGCAATGATTTCGATCCCCAGCGCACGATCATGGGCGGGCATCGCGCCGAGCCGGCTCCTGCGCGAGCGCGCCATGGGAGCTGAGGACATCCCCGTCGGCAGCAGCGGGACGCTGGCGCGGGGTTTCAGCGTGAAGTGGATGCCCTCGCTCAATCCCGGCTCCTGTGCCAGGGCGTTCGAAGCGCAGAGGGTCAGCGCGGCGGCTGCGGGGATCAGCGACCTGGCCGGCATCAGCGTGGCTCCGCCAGCGCCGCCGACTGCTCGCGGCTGGCGAAGTGGATGCCCTCATGCCGTGCGGGAGCGGCAGCGGCATAGCGGATGACGTAGCCGAAATGGTCCGACAGCGGCTCGCCGCCTGGCTCGGTTCCGAACGGCACATGCGCGCCCAGTACCTCCAAGGGGGAGCCTGTCGCGCTCCGGGCGAAGATCCAATCCTTGCCCCGGCGCGTCAGATAGCGAAGGTCCTGGCGCTCCCCTGCGTCCGCCAGCCCGTCCGCCTGCTGCGCCCCGCCCAGCGCCGGCGTCACGAAAGATAGGCCCGACCGTTCGAACGCGGCGAAGAAGGCGCGGCGACGCAGCGGATCGCCGCCGATATTCATGTCGCCGCCCAGCACCACCATGCTCCCGCGCGGCACGCGTTGCGCCACGAAGCGCGCCATCAACTCGACTTGCCGTTCATAGGCTTGTTGCGATCGGGGGACGGGGACGCCGGCGGCCGTTCGGGCGTTGAGGTGGGTATCGACGATGCTCACGCGTCCAACGCCGGGCACTTCGACATGCACGATCAGGACGCCCTTGTTGGCGAGGCAGTCGAAGCCGGCGCAGGCGAAATCCGGAAAGGCCATGCGGTCGACATGATCGACGGGATAGTCGGACAGGATCATGAGACCGCTGCTCAGAACCTTGCCCACCCCTTCGCCACGATCCCAGCGGGCCTGCTGGACATAGCGGCTGTCCGTGGCTGTCGTCGCCGGGGCGCTTGGCATTTCCGCGTCCGGACCCAGCGTCACATGGCGATAGCCAGCCTGGCGGGCAAGCGCCACAGCTTGCGATGAAAAGGCTTCCTGCAGCAGAATGATATGGGCTTGGCGTCCTTGACGACGCATCTCCACCAGGCGGTCGGCGATCCGCGCCAGCGGGTCGTCGCGCCCCAGCGCCACCGGCCAGGGCAGCCCCTTGATATTGTAGGTCATGACCGAAAGGCCGATCTCGCCGGCACGCGAGAGCGACGGTCCCGCGCTGCCGGTCTGGAAACCGACTCCGTCCTGGCCGGCTCCTGATGAAGCCAACATCGCCATGCTGGCGAACAGCAAGCCACCCCAAGCTCTGAACATGATGAAGGTCCCCCGGTTTCGGGGTCCCTAGCCCGGCATTGAGACGGCTTGATTTCGATGGGATGGCAGTTGCGTTAAATTGGCCGATCATCCTCAGCATCGCCGGTGCGTTCTGTACGGGGTTATGCGCGATCGATCCCGCACATGACATGACGGGGATCGAGCCAACCTGGCCCGATCAGGTCAAGGACGGCGCCGACTGGGCTTCATCAGGGTGCGCTCCGGCACGAGGCTTGTCGAAATGGAGCGCGCCGGCGGGCTTGGGCTTCCCGGGCGCGATTGCCTGCCGGCTGCTGCCGGATGCCATGCCGCGGCGCCGTTCGCTGATCTGGGCGATGCACAGCAGCGCGGCCGGCAGGAACAGCAGGTCGAAGAACATGGCGGTCACGATGGTGAAGGCGGCCATGGCGCCCATCCAGCTATTGATCTGGAACCCCGAAAAGGCGAGGCAGCCGAAGCCGGAGGCCAGCGCCATCGTCATCGTCACCATGCCCGGCCCGGCGATCGCGAACGCGCCGCGTACCGCCTCCACCGCGTCCAGCCCCTTGTCCTTACGCAAATGACGATAGGTGGTGAGCATGTGGATCGTGTCGTCGACCACGACGCCGAAAGTCACCGACGCGACCGCCGCCACGGCCATGCCCACCTGGCCGTTGAATATCGCCCACAGGCCCAACGTCACCAGCGAAGGCACGAAATTGGCGATGGTGCCGATCAGGCTGAGCGTCAGCGAACGGAAAGCCAGCAGGAAGATCAGCACGACCACGCCGATGCCAGTGAAGATGCCGGTCAGCATCTCGCGAATATTGCGGTTGCCGATATGCGCGAACAGCAGCGAGGTGCCGGTCGGCTTCACCGACGGCGCGATCAGGGGCGTGTTCTTGGCGGCCCAAGCCTTCGTCCGTTCCGCCAGCGCCGCCATGTTCGCCGTGGAGGTATCGCCCAGCGCCACGACGAGCCTGCTGGACCGCTTGTCGGCGGTGATCTCATTCTTCAGGTCCATGCCGAAGGGCAGCGACATTTCATAGAGCGCCAGATATTGCGCGCCCGTCTGTTGGTCGGCGGGCAGCTGGTAGGCGCTTTGCCTGCCGCCGTTCATCGCCCGGTTCACCGTCTTCAAGATGTCGGTCAGGCCATGGACATGGGTGACCCCCGGCTGGCTGCGCAGCCACTGTGCCAGGCGTTCGACCTCGGCCAGATAGACAGGATCGCCGACCCCGTCGGGCGCGCGCGAGTCGAGCGAGAGTTCGATGGAATAGAAGCCGCCCAGTTTCTCGTTCATCCGATCGGTTGCCTGGCGGAAGGCATAGCCCTGGTCGAAATAATGGACATAGCGATCGTCGAGCCGGTTGGTGAAGGCCAGCATCGACAGCGCCACCGACAGCAGCGTCACGGTCAGCAGCACGGCGCGCGGCCGGGCGATGACGAAGGCTGACGCGCGCACCGCCAGATTTTCGGCGGGCAGAGCCTTCATCCTGGCCTTCCACGGCAGCAGGACCAGAAGCGCGGGCAGGAAGGTGAAGGTCAGCAACCATGTCACCACCGACCCGAGCGTGACGATCATGCCCAGATGCGCAAAGGGCGGCACCGGGCTGAAGGCCAGCGACATGAAGCCGGTCGATGTTGTGATGGTGGTCAGCGTCACTGGCCACCAACATTCGATCATGACCTCCTTCACGGCCTCGATCTTCGACAGGCCTTCGCGGCGCAAGCGCAGCATGCCTGCGCACAGGTGGATCGAATCGCAGCAGGCGATGGTCAGGATGATGTTGGGCGCGACCACGCTCGGTGAAGACAGCGGAATATCGAGGAAGCCCGCCAGGCCGAGCGCGCTGGCCGTGCCGATCGCGATCATGCCCAGCGTCGCCAGCGCCGCCGTCGGCGAACCGAGGACCAGGGTCATGATCAGCGCCAGCACCGTCACCATGATCGGCAGCAGCACCGAACTGTCGAAGGTGCTGGCTTCGACAAAGGCGTCGTCCAGCGCGATCGAGCCGGACAGGCCCGCGCGCAGATCCGGATGCGCGCGGTTGAACGCTTCGATGATCGGGCGAGCCTGTTGCATGACTTGGCCGCCCTGGGTCGAGGCGGTCTTGGCATCAAAGCGGAAGTTCACGGCGACAATCGCCAGCTTGCCGTCGCGCGACAGCAATCGGTTGATCATGAGCGGCTCGCGCGTGGCCTCGCGCCGCAGCCTTGCGGCATCGGCGTCGCTGACATGATCGCCCGAGCGGGAAAATTGGTCGATCACCACGTCGTCGCCATTGGCGAGCGCGCGCTGGAAATTGGTGAAACTGTCGACCCGCTTCACATCGGGCAATTGCCAGGCCCGGTCGGTCAGCGCGTTGATGGCGGCGATCCGCTGCGGGGTGAACAGGTCTCCCTGTTTCGCGTCGACCACGAACAGCAGCGTGTCGTCCCGGCCATAGACCTGCTCGAACTGGTCCAGCGCCTGGAGTTCAGGATCGCCAGGCGAAAAGAAGACGCGGCTGTCGCTGCGGAAGGTCAATTCGCCAAGGCCCACGCACAGCAGCAAAGCCACCGCCAGCGAGAGCGCCATGGCCAGCCATGGCCGCCCCGTGATCGCGGCGGCGCAGAGATGCGTCATGCGGTCTGCCCAGCGGAGCAGCGATGTCTTGGAAGCAGGATCGGACATGATGGAAGGCCTCACGCTGTTCGTGGGGAAAGGGATCAGAAATATCGGCTCAATCCGACACGCAGAAATGTGTCGCGGCGAAGGACGGTGAGCGCGGGGTCGCGCCGAGCGTTGAGCGGTGCCAGCAGGTTCATTTGCAGGACCAGGTCATGGGCGATGCGGCGCGTGCCGCGCAGTTCCAGCAGAGTCGAATTCCAGCGCAAGTCGCGGGTCGCGCGCAGTTCGAGTACCGTGTCGGACGTGTTCTTGAAGTCATAGCGGGCGCCGACGAACAGGTCTCGTTCGAACGGGGTGATCGGCGCGCGGTCGCTGCGGCCATCGGCATAGAATTCGGCATAGAGCGTCAACTCGCCACCCAGGCCGAAGGGGTGGCCGAATGTGTTCTCCAACCCGCCGCCGCCGCCCCAGAAAGCGCCGCCGCTGTCGCCGCTGCGATGGATCAGCTCCAGCTTGAACACGCTGTCGCCGCTGACATATTGGGCGTCGAGGCTGGTCTGGCCGATGCGGTTATAGCGGGCCGCCAGGCCGACAAAGCGTCCGCCCTTGATGATCGGCGCGAATTCGGGCTCGCGGTCCGGGCCGATATAGTGACCCACGCCGACGTCGACGCCCAGGATCGATCCGGCGACGCGCACGCCGCCGCCCGGCGTCCAGCGGCCGTCCTCGACGGTGGAGCGCAGCACCGGCGCGGGCAGGACCTGAAGCCGGTCCTCCTTTTGGGCGTAGCGCCGGTTCCGGGCCATGGTGGTGACATAGCCCGTGACGGACAAGGGGCCGGCCTGCGTCGTCGCCAGCGCCCCGAGCTGCCCGAATTTCACCTTGCCCTGAAAGTCTTCGGACAAGTCGCGCTGGTTGATGATGTCGACCGGATTCCAGGCCTCCAGCACGCCCCAGGTTTCGGCCAGCATGCCGATCTTCCATTCCAGCTTTCCGCCGCTGGCGCCGACCGTCGCCTCGCGCACGTCGCCGACGAACTGTCGTGCATTTTCCGGCGCTGCGCGGCCGAACAGCTCGACATCATAGCGCAGCGCGCCAATATCGCCCGATCCGGTAGCCGACAGGGTGGCGGAGGGCTGTATCGGATGGTCATCCTGGCCAGCTTGCAGCGGCGTTTGGGGATAGGCGCGAAATTCGACGCCCGCGGCGCCGCGAACACTCTGCCCCCAGGCTGGCATGGCCAGCACCGGGGTGAGCGTCAGCGCCGTGAGGCTCCAGGCAAAAGACCGGATCAGCGCGACCATGAGGGCAGGCGGTTCGCCGCCATCTGGTCCGCGTTCAAGCCAGTGCCGAACTTATAGTCGCTCCACGCGATGTCCGATACCGAATTGTCGCGCAGATTGGTCATGCTGATCTGCATCGGCCGCCAGAACTTGCCTTCGAACTTCTGGTAGTTGCGGAAATCCAGCTGCTTGAGAGGGCGGTTCGTCTTGTCGAAATAAATGATGCGGACCGGCTGCCACATACGCGGATCGATTGTTTCGACCAGCCGGGAATAGCCCGAATATTGATATTTGGGAATGTTGGCGATGGTATAGCATTTGGTCGCCGGCGTGCCGCACTGTTCCTCGCGCAGGAACTCATAGTCGTAGTTCGACAGTTCCCAGGTCGCGATATCCTCATAGGAGAATTCCGATCCAGCGAAGGAGCCGGTCTTGTCGCGGGCGGCCAGGCGCTTCACCCGCTTGACGGCGGGCATGTAGATCCACTGGTCGTCGGGCTGGCCGGGATTGGTGAAGGTGAGCGAGACGAAACCCGCCAGGTCGCGCGGCTGCGAGAAGGAAACCAGCCGCTTGTCACCGCCGACGCGCACTTCCAGCGTGTTCATCTGGAAATCGCGGCGGGCGGGGGCGCCACTGGCGCGCTTCACGGTCATTCGGCCGTTGACGACATAGTCGCGGAAACCGGCATCATTGCGGTCGACGGTCGCAGCGATCTCCCGGCCACGCCTGATATTTTCCGGCGTGCCGTCGGCCATGGCCGAACTGGTAAAGATCATGGCGCTGAGGCTCAGCGCCGCGCAGGCGGCAATGCGCATGTGGATATCCCTTTTGCTTTGGGGGTGGAGATTTGTTCAGAACGTCATGGCAGCGAGGCGCGTGGCAATGCCGTCGACGGCGCGGCGCATCATTGGCTCCTCATGACCGGCGGTCACGAAACAGCGCAGCCGCGCAGCCCCGCGCGGCACGACCGGATGCATCACCGCATGCGCGATCACGCCCTGGTCGAGCAGGGCCGACATCAGCGGCGACGCCTGTTCATCGCGCAGCATGATGGGCACGATCGGTACGCCCGGTTCGGCGGTGCAACTGTCGAGCCCGGCTTCCTGCACCAACATCCGCAGCGTGCGGGCATTATGCTGTAGCCGCGCCACGCGATCGGGCTCATCCATGGCGATCCGCACGGCGGCCAGGGCCGAAGCGGTCGAGGCGGGGGTGATGCCGGTGCTGTAGAGCAGCAGGCCGGGGCAGAAATGGTGGATCAGCTCCATCATGTCGCGCCGCCCGGCGACGAAGCCGCCACAACTTGCGAAGCTCTTCGACAATGTGCCGATCATCAGGTCGACCGCGCTGGTCGGTACGCCGAAATGTTCGCACACGCCGCGCCCCGTCGCGCCCACGGTGCCGCAGCTATGCGCCTCGTCGATGACCAACCATGCGCCGAAGCGATTGCGTAACTCCACCGCTCGCGGCAGGTCGACCAGATCGCCGTCCATGCTGTAGGCGCCCTCGACCAGGATCATCGCCCGGCGATGATGGCCGCGATGCTCGGCCAGCAGCCGTTCCAGCGCATCCATGTCATTGTGCGGGAAGGCGATGCGTCGCGCGCCCGACAGCACCGCGCCCATGACGGCGCTGTTGTGCATATAGGCGTCGTGAAGAATGAGGTCGCGGCTGTCGAGCAGATAACCGATCACCGAGACGTTGGTGCTGTAGCCGCTGACCCCGACGGTCACCGCCTCGAACCCGCTATAATCGCTGAGCGCCCGTTCCAGTTCGGCATGGAGTTCGATCTCGCCGCCGACCATCCGCGCCGCGCCGGCATGGGTGCCATATTGCTCGGTCGCGATGCAGGCCGCGTGGATCACGCGCGGATCGGTGGCGAGATCGAGATAATTGTAGTTGGAGAAGGTGATATATTCGCTCTCGCCGATGGTCAGCGTGCCGGACGCATGACCGTTGCGGGCAAGGAAATAGGGGTTCCTCGTCTCGCCCGATCCGTAGAGGTCGTGCAGCTGGCCCAGCAGGGCATGTTCAGGATAGTCGGCGAGCGACGGCTTGGCCGGGCTGAACGAACGGGGGGTGGGGCGCTCGGCGGCTGGGGCCGTGCCGCCGATATTGGCCTTTACCCGCGCGACGAGTGCGTCGAGGCTGGCCGGAGGGGTTCCGGTCATGGCAGATCCTTTCGGGATGAGGGATGGGTTCAGGCGACGAGTTCGGCAGGTGATGCCTGGGTGACGACGACAGTTTCGCGAATGGCCGCAAGCGCCTTGTCGGTCAGCGCCGTCACGGTGACAGGGCCCAGAAGTTCGACCACCGAATAGCCGACCCCCAGCGTCTCCTCGAGCAGAAGCTGGATTTCGATCGACATCAGCGAGTCCACACCGAGAGCGTCGAAGCTCTGATTGACGTTGAGCCGCTCGACACTGGATTTGAGGCCGCGCGCGACGATCTCCGCGATCAGGCCCTTGAGCAGGTCCTGGGCGCTGGCATCATCCATTTGCGCGACGGCGGCCTGCAGTTCCTCGACCAGGCTGGCGTCGCCCCCGCGCGAGGCCCGGCTGGCCTCGACCAGTTCGGCGAAGCAGGGCGAGCGTCCGCCGACCTGTTCATACCCAGCCCAACGGTCCCACATGATTTCCTCCGCGACCGCTATGGCCGCCAGGTCCTTGGCCAGCGCCCGGCCGACACCGCGCAACGCGACATCGACATCCAGCGGAGCAAGGCCGATTTGCGTGAGGTGCTGGCCGACCCGTTCGTCTTCGGCAAGCATCCCGGTTCCGGCAATCGCGCCGAAATGGATGCTGATCGCTGGCAATCCCTGCCGTCGGCGCAGGGCCGCCAGTCCATCAAGGAAGCCGTTGGCCGCGCAATAATTGGCCTGTCTGCTGTTGCCGACGAGCGTCGCGATGGAGGAGAAGAGCAGGAAATGGTCAAGCCGGAGATTGGCGGCGATGCTTGCTGTGTGCAGCGCCCAGGCGCCGAGCGCCTTGGGCCGCAGCACCCGGACAAGATCGTCGGCGGCCATGTCGGTGACCAGCCGATCCTCCAGCACGCCTGCCGCATGGTAGATGCCGCGCACCGGCTGTTCGGTCGTGTTGAGCTTGGCCAGAAGCGCCTGCACGGCGTCAGGGTCGGTCATGTCGACCGCGTGAACGCTGGCGGCGGCGCCCAACTGGGTCAGACGCTGTACGAGCTTCTTCGCCCCCGGCGTGGCCATGCCTCGCCGTCCGACGAGCGCGACATGGCCTGCGCCATGCTCGGCCAACCAGAGGGCCAGTTCTTGGCCCAATCCGCCCAGGCCGCCAGTGATCAGGTAGGTGCCTGCGCGATGGAGTTCGGGGATGTCAGCCTTGTCGACGGCCACCGGCCGCTCGTCGTCCGCCACATCCACCTCGACCCAGCCATTATCCTCGTCGCCGAGCGTTTCGGCTTCGAGCAGGTCCGCCCAGCCGACTTGGGCGAGTCCGGGAATTTTGCTCAGCGGCTCGGCCAGCACGGCCGCCAGCGCGGCATGATAGGCATCGTCCAGCACCAGCGCATGCAGGTCGGTCGGCAGGCGCAACAGGCGGCTGCAATGTTCGGGCAGGATGAAGGCGGCGGGCGTATCGGCAAGGTCGATCAACTGACCCCCGGGCGCGAGATGGGAGAAGCCCGCCTCGCGGCTCCAGGTCGCCAGCGGCATCGCCAGCGCGTCGCAGGGGCGGCCACGCGCCACTGGCACGTCGCCGGAGCGGTCGGCCGCCATGCGCGTTACCGCGACGCCGCGCGCGGCCAGCGCCTCGGCAAAGCTGTCGCCGAACGCCCCGAGCGTGACGAGGGCGCGGGCGTCATGGCCAAGGCCCGTGGCCGCCGCCAGCGCATGGCACCGCGCCACCACCGTGGCCGCCGCCGCCAGCATCGGGCCGTCATGCGGCACCCGTTCCAGCACCGTCTCGCCTTCGCGAACGACGATCCGCCCGGCGACCTGCTGCGGAACCAGGCCGGCCACGCGGTCGCCAAGGGCGAAGCGTGTCGCACCGTCGCCGGCTGCGCGAACCGTGCCGACCACACCCATCATCGCTTCGCCGGGGCCGGCGCGCAACGACAGGCGCTCGACGCGAAGGATATATTCACCGGCTCCGGCGACAAGCGCGGGAAGGGTGATCATCGTGGGCATCGGATGGCTGCGATCGAGTGCCATCGCTTCTTCATCGGCGGCGCAGGCCGTGAACTGGTCGGGCGTGCGCAGCAATTCGCTGCGCACCATCGTCGCGCCATAGCGGTCGCCGCCGCGCAGCGCGACTTCGTCGATATC
The DNA here is from genome assembly GCA_035278405.1 of Sphingobium sp. Classification (GTDB taxonomy): domain Bacteria; phylum Pseudomonadota; class Alphaproteobacteria; order Sphingomonadales; family Sphingomonadaceae; genus Sphingobium. The sequence continues at coordinate 17,038 of DATEJA010000154.1, forward strand.
GTCCGTCAGCACATCTGCCAGGATGGCGGCGATCGTCGCGCCGTTCTCGACCCCGTCCGTGTCGATGGTGGCGGCGTTCAGCAGCGGCTGTTCGTTGCGGACGACGCGCAGGAAGCTCGCAATGGCGGTCTGCGCGGGGATCACCTCGTCGCCGGTCAGCACGGCATGGGCGCGGCAGGTGACGACCCGCAGCGGCAGGCTGCGTTCCTGTGCGGCCAGCAGCTTCACGCCCTCCAGCATTGCAACCAGCGTCGTTTCGCCGGTGATATCGCTTGCCTCGTCCATGCCCGCATTGGACAGGCCGACCACGCGACCCACCTTTTCGGGAAGGCAGCCATTCTCGACCTCGCCCCAATTGCGATGGTGCACCATCAGGCCGTGGTTGCTCGCCGCGGCGGCCAATGCCTCGGCCAGCGGGTCGCCATGATCGGTCACGATGAGCAGCGCGCCGTCATGTTCGGACGCCAGCTTGGGCGCAATGGCGGGCAGCAGGCGCCATTGCCGCTGATAATCGCCCGCCGGCAGCCGGTCGGCCACCGCCTTGCCCCGCAGCGAGCGGCAGGTCAGCCCTTCGATCCGCGCCAGCATGCGGCCGGTCTCGGGATCGAACAGTTCGAAGTCACAGATGATCGCCGCCGCCGTCAGGCTGGTCAGATGGGCGCGGCAGAGCAGCTCTTCGGGCAGCGAGCCGTAGACTTCCAAGGTCGCGATGGAGACGGGGAGATAGGCGCCTTCCGCAACATCGAGCAGGGCCAGCGCCGCCTGGAAGCAGCCATCGAGCAAGGCCGGATGGAGGATATAGGCGGCGGCGGGCTCGCCCGCCTGTTCGGGACGCGTCAGTCTCGCTTCGACCAACCGCTCGGCGCGGTTGCGGCGCAGGTCGACAATCGGCTGGAACGCGGGGCCATAACCGAGCGAGCGCTCCGCAAAGCCCTGATACAGCTCCTCCGGCGCCAGACTCTGCGTGCCCTCCTGACCCGCAAGGTCGGCGATGGCGGCTTGTGGCGGCGCGGCGCGATACGGGTGCAGCATCGCTTCGGCGTGGAACACGGTCTTTTCCGGTTCGGCGGTATCGAAGGAATGGAGCTGTGCCCGGCCGGTCAGCGGATCGACCCGGATGTCGAGCCGCAGCGCGCGGCTTGCGTCGAGTACCAGCGCGGTGCGGATCTGCACGTCATGCAGGCAATAGCCTCGCGCATCGGGCCAGCGGCGGCGCGCCTCTTCGCACAGGGTTTCCAGATAGCCGGCGGCGGGCATGATCGGGGCGCCGTCGACCATATGATCGGCGAAATAGTTGAGGCGGCGGCCGGTCAGGTCGATCGGATGGCCATCCGCGCTGAGCGGCGCTTCCTGATCCATGCAGCGGTCGCTCGACTGGACGCTCATCTCGCGCCAGAGGTGCTGGCGTTGCCACGGGTAGGCGGGCAGGGCGACCTGTCGGCCCTGTGGCGCGCGCGCGGCCCAGTCGACCGTGCCGCCCGCCGCGTAGATGTCGCACACCGCGCGGCGCAGCGCGGGGGTTTCGGGCTGTTCCATCCATAGGGTCGAAACGGCGCGGATGTCACGGCCGGCAACCGATGCGGTTTCGTTGATCGAGCGGCGCAGGACCGGATGCGGCCCGACCTCGACGAAGAGCGTGTAGCCGTCGTTCATCATCGCGGTGACGGCATCGGCGAAGAAGACCGGCTCACGCACATTGTCGCACCAATATTCCGCGTCGAAGCCACGGCCGCTGCGCTCGATCAGATCGCCGGTGACGGTGGAATAGAGCGGCAGCCGGGTGGGCTGCGGCGCAAGCAAGGCGAGCGATGTGCGCAGAGCAGGTTTCAGCGGCTCCATCAGCGGGCTGTGATAAGGGACTTCGACGTCCAACATCCGGGCGAAGGTGCCTTGCTCCAGCGTCTTGACCCGGATCGCCTCCAGCGCGGCGCGGTCGCCCGCGACGGTCACGCCGATGGGCGAGTTGAGAGCGGCGAGAGAGACCAGTTCTCCATGAGGAGCGATCGCCCTCTCGGCTTCATCCCGAGACATGCCGAGTGCCAGCATCGCGCCGGTTCCGGCGGTGGTCGCCTGGATGCGGCTGCGTTCACGGCTGACCAGCAGCGCATGTTCGAGAGACAGCATGCCGGACGCCCAGGCCGACGCGACTTCGCCAACCGAATGGCCGACCACCGCGTCGGGCAGGATGCCCTCTGCCTTCAGCGCGGCGGTCAGGCCGATCTGGACCATGAGGTTGCCGGGCTGCGCATATTCGGTGCGCTTGATCCGCGACTGCTCCTCATCCTTCAGCATCTCCTCAAGGATCGAGAAGCCGCCGATCTGCTGGAACAGCTCGTCAGCCTGCTGCACAGCGGCGCGGAAGGCGGCGTTTTCGTGGAAGAGCTGGCGTCCCATGCCCCACCATTGCGGGCCCATGCCGGTATAGACGAAAGCGATGCGGGGGCTGCCCCCCAACGGACGTTCGCCATCCGCGCCAGTAAAGGCTTCGCCTGCGACGAAGGCGCGCAACTGGTCTGCGAGCGCGGCGCTATCCTCCCCCCAGACGGCAAGGCGATGCGACAAATGCGTGCGTCGCGCACCGGCGGTGTAGAGAAGGTCGCCAAGTTCGGCATCCTCACTCGTCTCCAGCCGGGCGGCGATCTGGGTCGCGCGCGCCATCAGCGCCTCGCGGCTGCGCGCCGAAAGGGGAAGCGTGGGCGTTGACGGTGCGACGCCGGCCTGGGCATCCTGCGAAGCGGCGACCTCCCTGGACGGCGCGGCCAGGATGACATGGGCGTTGGTGCCACCATAGCCGAAGCTGTTGATCGCCACGCGCAGCGGCGCGTCGGCCTCGTCCGAACGGCGGACCAGCGGCACGGGCGCGCGCGGCAGTTCGATGCTGGAGGGGATTTCCGGATTGACCGTTTCCAGTCCTGCGACCGGGGGCACGAGGCCAGAGCGCAGCATTTCGACCGCCTTGACCACGCTGGTGACCCCGGCAGCCGCCTCCAGATGGCCGACATTGGCCTTGACCGATCCGACCAGGCAGGGTGCGGCGCCGGCATAGACATTGGCGATGGCGCTGCTTTCGCGTCCGTCGCCGACCTGGGTGCCGGTGCCATGCGCCTCGACATAGCCGATATCGATCGGCCGCAGCCCGCTGGCCTCGAGCACCTGGAGCATCAATGCCCGCTGCGCCTCCGGATTGGGTACGGTGATGCCGCTGGTGCGGCCGTCCTGGTTGACGCCCGCCCCGTCGATCACCGCCAGGATGCGGTCGCCGTCGCGTAGCGCCGCCTCATGCGACTTCAGCACCACCATCGCGCCGCCTTCGCCCCGGCCATAGCCGTCGGCGCGCGCGTCGAAGCTCTTCGACCGGCCGTCCTTCGCCAGAAAACGTCCCTTGGCCATGGCGATCATATATTCAGGGCGCAGAATGAAATTGACGCCGCCGACCAGCGCCGCTTCGCATTGGCCCGCCGCGATCGCGCCGACCGCCTGCGAGAGCGCCACCAATGAGGAAGAGCAGGCCGTGTCGATCGACAGGCTGGGCCCGCAAAAGTCGAAGGCATAGGAAATGCGGTTCGACAGCATCGTCAGCGTGGCGCCAGCCGCGCTGTGCGATCCGATCGCATCGCGCGCGGTGCTGCCGAACTGGTTGAGCAGATGGTCGACCGTGAAGCCGCCGACGAACACACCCGTGGCGGAGCCCGCCATCGCCTCGACATCGACGCCGGCATCTTCCAGCGCTTCCCATGCCAGTTCGAGCAGCAGGCGTTGTTGCGGGTCGATGAACTCGACCTCGCGCGGCGAGAAGCCGAAAAATTCCGGATCGAAGGTCTTGAAGTCATAGTCGTGCAGGAAGTGGCCGCGCCCCACATAGGCCTTGCCCGGTGTGTCACGGGCGTTGGTGAAGCGCTCCACGGACCAGCGATCGTCCGGCACGTCGCCGACATACATTCCACCGTCGAGCAGGTTGCCGAAGAACTGGTCGGGAGTGTTTGACCCTCCGGGGAGGCGGCACGCCCTGCCAATGATGGCAACCTTGGACATGCGCGATGAGCTAGAGCGTGCAGCCTGATCCATAAAAATGCCCCTGTTATTCGTCATGATTAACAAGAAATTCATAAAATAAAGGCGCAGATACCGGCGAGCATTTCGCCAGTTTGTTGCAAATATATGCAACGATCCTCTGCTTGTCGGCTTATTGGCTCAACTGATCGAATGGACTTGTTTTTATAATTTTGCTTGATTCGCGGTAGAGCAACTATAGCCCTCTATTCATCGGCTTGGGTGCGTCAGGGAATTGGCAAAATCGTGCCATCCGATGGAAGGAAATTTATGGGCAGGATATCGTGGGACGATCAGCAGGCGTTCCTGGAGGTGCTGGAAACGGGCAGCCTGTCGGCGGCGGCTCGCACGCTCGGGGTCGCCCAGGCGACGATCCGCAACCGGATCCAGGCGCTGGAGCAGGCGCTGAAGACCACCTTGTTCCTGCGCGCTCCCGCCGGCCTGATCCCCACCGCGATGGCGCGCGATCTTGGCGATCATGTGCGGGCCATGAGCAAGGCTTCGAACGCCTTCATCCGCGCGGCGGCGATCGCGCCCGGGGAGGTGAGGGGGTCGGTGCGGATCAACGCATCGGAGCTTTTCGGGCTGGAGATATTGCCGGACCTGCTGGCGCCCCTGCTTGATCGTTATCCTTCGCTGGCGGTGGAAATCCAGCTCAGCAACCAGGCCGCCGACCTGTTCGGCAGCGAGGCCGACATCGCCATCCGTCATTTCCAGCCACCCACCGGCATGTTGACGGCGCGCCACCTGGGCAGCGATCCCTTCGGCCTCTATGCCTGCGCCGGCTATCTCGCGCGCCATGGACTGCCGACGACGGTGTCGGAGTTGCATAAGCATCGTTTGATCGGCCCCGACAGGACGGAAACGGCGATGCGGCTGGTGCGCAATGTGGACGGCGCTTTGACGGCAAACAGCTTCGCGGTCCGTTCGGACAATTTCGCCGTGCATTTCACCATGGTCCGGGCCGGATTGGGCATCGGCATGTTGCCGCGATCGGCTGCCCGGCGCGTACCCACCTTGCGTCCGCTCTTGATGGACCTGCCCTTGCCGCAGCTGAACTATTGGATCGTCATGCACGACAAGCTGCGGAACACGCCGGGCATGGTTGCGGTGTTCGAGCATCTGGCGGCGCAGATCGCGGCCTGTCTGGCGCAGGACGTTCCGATCACGGAAGCCGCATGATCCTCACTCGGCCGCCTGGGCCTTGGGGACGTCGCGGCTTCCCCGGTCCGTAGCCAGGCGGTCGCGCGCGGTCATCAGCGGGCCGACCGGGGCCACGATGGGAGCGAAGGTCGCGAAACCGAAGCGCTCGGGCATATTGACATAGATCGCCTCCATGCCCCCCGCCGCGAAGCAGGCCTCATGCCAGAAGCCGGAGCCGTGGGCATCCGACAGGAAATCGCGCCACCAGCCCGCATGCGGCTGTTGCCGGGTGAAGCTGAGCAGGCTCGCCTGATCGGTCCAATATTGTCGAATACCGACATGGTTCCACGCGATCAGCATCCGCCGGCTGCAGAGCAGGCCGGGCGGGGGTGTGCGTGCGATCTCGCCCAAGCCCTTGCCGATGCGTAACAAGGCAGGAAGGGCCCGCAACTTTCGCACCTGAAAGCCGAGGTCGATCACCACCAGATCGGGATAGTCGGCCAGATTGACGGTTTCGCGCAGCGGAAGCTTGGGCATAGGCGAAGATCCTCAAGTTTACAGTGCATACATACCAAGGTTTGTTTGCGGTGTAAACAGAGGGGTGATAAGCGGACGAGATGGAGCGGTCAGGTGAAGAGGAAGGCGATCTGCGCCACCGGCTGGTGCGCACCGCCATGGCAATGCTCGAAGCGGATACGCCCGACCTGAGCCTGCGCGCGGTGGCGCGGGCGGCCGGGGTTTCGGCGATGGCGCCCTATCGGCATTTCCCCAACAAGGCGGCGCTGCTGGGCGCCTTGGCCAGCGAGGGATTCGCCATCCTGACCGCCGATCTGCTGGCGGCCGAAACAGTGGCGGGCCCTCAGGATCGCCTGGTGCAACAGGGGCTGGCCTATATTCGCTTCGCCCAGGCTCGCCCCGCTCTGTTCCGTCTCATGTTCGCCGACCGCCGCATGGTGCAATTGAGCACCGAATGTGAGGCCCAGGCCTACAAGGTGCTGACTGAATCGGTTCAGGCCATTGTCGATACGGACGCGGAGCAAGCCACATTGGCCAGTTGGGCGATCGTCCATGGTTTGGCAATGCTGGCGCTGGACCAGCGGCTGGAAGATGCCGCTGGCGCAAATATGTCAAAGATCTTGCAGTTTTTCGTCTTTTCCATGAGCCGGTCGGACGGTCGTGCTGTGTCAGCGTCGCAATAAAGAGCAAGACCTGAACTTTCTCGCTCAGTCTCTCCGTCGCCAAGGACTGTAACGGGAGCGGAAAAGGGCCGTTGTCAGCGCAAACTCTAACTGGCCTCTCTCCAGGTCGCTGCTGCGGCTGCGCGGGCTTGCATGCTCGCGCCGCCAAGTTCACCGGCCAACGCGCGCAGGCGATAGGTCCAGTAGTGAAGCGGGAACTCCAGCGTCAGCCCCATCGCGCCGGAAAATTGATGCAGGTCGAAGGTCAGTTTCGCGACTCTGTCCTGCGCGAAGCCAGCGGCGAGCGCGGCGTCGCTTTCGCTGTCCGACCAGGCGGCGCGGAAGGCGAGATATTTGGTCGCCTCGGCCGTTTCCGCCGCCATGGCGAGCCGATGCTGGATGCCCTGGAAGGCGCCCAGGGGACGCCCGAAGGCGTGGCGCGTCTTCACATGATCGACGATCAGCGCCAGCGCGGCGGCCATGCAGCCCGCTGCCTCCGCCGCCAAAGCAATCCGCCAGCGCCGACGCAGCGTCGCGACATCGTCGATGCGTTGCTGCTCGACACCGTCCAGCGATTTCAACCGGCCATAGGGATAGGCGAACAGGCTCTCGATCGGCTCGACATTGGCGGGGTCGACCGTGACGGCCAGTACATGGTCGCCGCGATCGACCAGCAGCAGCTTCGCCATCGGCAAGAAGCGCGCGGCCTTGAGCGGATCGCCAGAAGCCAGCGCGATCGGCCGCGTGCCCGCAGCAATTCCCAGCGCGGGTGCGACGATGGCGGACGCCCCGGCCTCCACCACCTGCGGCAGGCGCGCCAGCCGCTCGACGATGAGCGCGGCGTCGAGCGGGCCAAAACCCTCCTCCCGCGCGATGTCGAGGAAACCGGATTCTGCAAGGCCCGCATCCAGCGCATCGGCATATTCGACGAACATCGGCTCGGTCGGCGCATCGGGCGCGAGCGTGCCGAGCAGTTGGTCAAGCCCGCCCAGGATGCTTGTCTGGTCTTCGGTCAGTTCATAATTCATTTGCGCGGCTCCCCGGGCAGTTCCAGCCAGCGTCGGGCGGTCAGGTTGAGCTGTATCTCGGCCGCGCCCGAAGCGATGCCGGCGGCGATGGCGCGCTGGTGATGCGCCTGCTGCACCGGATCAGCGCCCAGCAGGCCGTCCGGCAGAAATTCGGTCAGGAATTCGTTGACGCCGTTATCGGCCAGCACCACCGACCAGCGGGCGACGCTGCCGAATTCGTCCGGCGGCAGGTCCCGCGCCTTGGCATCGACAATGCGATAGACGAGCATCCGCGCCGCCTCGCACAGCATCAGCGCCCGACCGGCCCGATCCTGCACCACCGGATCTTCCCAGCGCCCCTCCGCCTTCAGCCGCGCCACCGCGCGGTCGAGGATGCGACGGGAAAATTCATAGCGCGGGATGCCGACGCGCTCATTCTGAAGCGCATAGTTGATGATCTCCCACGCCTGGCCCTCGGCGCCGAGCCGATCTTCGGCGGGAACGAACACATCGTCGAAGAAAAGCTCGTGAATGTCGCCTTCGCCGATCAGGGCGGGGATCTGCTTCACCTGGATGCCGGGCGATTTCATGTCGGTCAGCAATATGACGATCCCCGACTTGCCCGCCGGGCCGCCGCTCGACGCCGGAACCCGCGCCAGCAGGAAACAGCGGTCGGCATGACCGGCATAGGATGTCCAGATTTTCGCGCCCGTCACGCGATACCCGCCCTCGACCGGCACGGCGGCGGTGCGCAGCGCCGCAAGGTCCGATCCGGCGGACGGCTCCGAAAAGCCCTGGCACCAGACCGCCTGGCCCGCGCGGATGGGAGGCAGATGCTTTTCCACCTGCTCCGGGCTGCCGAACTTCATCAGCACCGGGCCGACCCAGTTGACGTTCATATATTGCGGCCCGCGCGGCTCGCCGACCGCCCATAATTCCTCGCCCAGGATAAACTGGTGCCAGATCGCCGCATCCTCGCCGCCATGCTCGCGCGGCCAGTGCGGGTAGAGCAGGCCTTCTTCCGCCAGTTGCGGGCAAAAGCGGCGCGAAAACGCGGTTTGCGCGTCGCTGCCGGGCCCGTGCAGCGAGATGTCCTCCCAATCGTCGGGCAGCGTGCGGTCGAGCACGTCGCGCACCCGCGCGCGGTGCGCCTTCTCCTCGTCGGTCCAGCCGAATTCCATCTTTCTAGCTCTCCTTGGGCCGCAGCATCGCGCGCAGCTCATGCTTCAACACCTTGCCCGCGTCATTCTTCGGCAGCGACGGGCGGATATCCACTTGTTCGGGCATCTTGAAGATCGCGACGCCCTGGCGGTCGAGGAAGGCGCGCAGGCTGGCGACATCCGGGCGCGCATCCCCGCGCGGCACGATCACCGCGCAGGCGCGCTCCCCGGTCCGCGCGTCCGGCACGCCGACGATCGCAACCTCTGCGATCTCCGGGTGGTCGACCAGCATGTCCTCGATCTCCTTGGGCGAGATATTCTCGCCGTTGCGGATGATGATGTCCTTGGACCGGCCGCTGACGACCAGGAAGCGGCCGTCGACCCGGCGCGCGAGGTCGCCCGTGCGGTAGAAGCCCGCCGCGTCGAAAACCTTCGCCTCATCCTCCGCATGCAGATAGCCGACCAGCATCTGTGGTCCGCGCGCACGGATTTCGCCTTCGTCGCCGGCCTGCTCCCGCTCGTCGACCAGCCGCACCTCGGCAATGCCGGGCGCGCCATCGGTTTCGGCGGCATGAGCCACATCGTTCCGATCGATGACGCCGACCGTCGTCACCGGCACCTCGGTCGATCCGTAGACACGCGTCACCACCGCCTTGTCGAAATAGTCGGCGGCGGAACGGATCAGCGAGGGCGGCACCGACGCGCCGCCGCAGATGAAGAGCTTGAGGTCGGGCAAGTGCGTGCCTGCCTCACCGGCGGCGCGCAATATGCCCTCCAGGAAAGGCGTCGCGCCCGCCATATGGGTGCAACGCTGCGAGGCGAGTATCTCCACGGCGGGGACCGGGTCCCAGCGCTCCATCAAGATCGCGGTCGTGCCCAGCAGCAGGGGCATTTCGAACGCGTAGATCGACCCGCCGATATGCGCGATGGGCGATGGGACGAGGAAGCGATCGCCCGGTTCGACCAGCCAATGATCGCCCAACTGCCGGATCAGCGCGTGAATCGAATTGTGGCTGTGAAGCACGCCTTTGGGACTGCCGGTAGTGCCGGAAGTGTAGAGTACCATCCGCACCGCATCGGGTTCCATCACCGGCAGCGGCGCGTTCGTCGCTGCGCCGAACAGCGCGTCGAAAGCCGTATGCGCTCCAGCATCGCCGCGCAGCACGACCGTTTCCGGCGCCGTCGCGAACTGCGGCGCGATGCGATCCATCATCGCGCGATAATCGAAACCGCGCAGGTCGGCCGGCACGAAGATCATGCGGCTGCCGACATCTTTCAGCATGAACAGCAAATCATGGTCGCGCAGGGAAGGCATCACGGGATGAGCGACCATCCCGGCCAGCGTCACGCCCAGATAGATGATCGCAGCCTCATGCCAGTTGGGCAGCATGAAGGAAATGACGCTGCCGCGCGGGAAGCGCGCCATCAGCGCCTGCGCCAGCTCATTCGCCCGCGCCTGGAGCGTGCCGCAATCGAGCCGCACGCCGCCGTCGATCAGCAGCACGCGCTCGGGCGCGGCGGCCGCCTCGCGCGCCAGGGCTTCGGCCAGCGTTTCACGCACCCACAGGCCCGACACATAGGCCTCGTCGGCCCGCGCCTGGTCCCAGCGCACCGACTGCCCCTCGATTTCCCGGCGGGGCGCGTTCATCAGCCGGCCTGCGTCGGCGCGGCGCGGGGCGTATTCAGCGCCTCGGGCGAGAGATATTTGGTCGAACTCCACCCGCCGTCCACGACGATGGTCTGGCCGTTGATGAAGCTGCCCCCGGGGGAGCAGAGGAAAGCGATGGTGCTGGCGATGTCGTCCACCACGCCCAGCCGCGTGTGCGGCGTCATCTCGGTATTGATGCGGCGGAACATCTCGTCATGGAAGCGATGCTCCACCATGGGGGTGGCGATGACGCCCGGGGCGACCGCGTTGCAGCGTATCCCCTGCGCGCCATATTGGCAGGCGATATGGGTGGTGAGCCCGGTGAGCCCCGCCTTGGCCGCCGAATAAGCGCCGCCGCGCAACCCTCCCACCACAGCGAAGGTCGAGGTCACGTTGATGATCGCCGATCCCGGCTGCATATGCGGCAGCACGTCCCGGGCGAGGCGGAACGGCGCGCGCAGCATCAGGTTCAGGAACATATCGAGTGTCGCATCGTCCGTCTCATGCAGTGGCTTGGGACTGCCGACGCCGGCATTGTTGACGAGAAAGTCGATCTTGCCCCAGCGGCTGACCGCCGCATCGACGATCTTGGCCGGCGCTTCGTCCAGCATCACGTCGATGGCCAGCGTCGCGACGCGCTCGGGCGCGCCGATCGCTTGCTCCAGTGCCTGGAGCTTGTCGGCGTCGCGTCCAACGCCCAGCACGGCCATGCCCGCTTCCGCGAGCTTTACCGCCGTGCCGAACCCGATGCCGCTGCTCGCTCCTGTGATGATGGCGACGTCCATATGCCCTCTCCCTGCTTTCTTGGCGTCGCTGCGTCCCGCGCCTATGGGGCCGGGCGCAGCCCGTCGATCAATATATTCACCATGTCGCGCGCGATCTCCGGCGGCTGTTCCGGGCCCGATGCCGAATGCCAGCGTGCCGGCCAGTTGAGCGCGCCGGCGAGCGCGAAGCCTGTCAGCCGCACATCCACCGGGCGCATCGATCCGTCTGCGATCGCCGCTTCGATCATCCGCCGCAGCGCCAGGTCGATCTCCCGCTTGCGCGCGCGGAACTGCGCGGCACCCTCGGGGGACAGGCTCTCATCGCCCACGCGCACGACGCAGCGGCCGAAGTCGCCCATGATGATTTCCGAATAGCGGCACAGGAATCGCCGAAGCCGGTCGAGCCCGCTCCCGGTTTCCTGTCCGCTCGCATCAACGGCTTCCAGCAGCGCCTCGAGCCCGCGCGACACGCACTCGATCAGCACCTGCTCCTTGTTACCGAGATAATGATAGATGGTCGGCTTGCTGACCCCCAGCGCCGCCGCGACATCGTCCAGCGAACTGGCGTGGAAGCCGCGCTCGTTGAACATCCGGACAGCCGTCAACAGCACCGCGTCCCGCTTCGCCTCGCGCTCGCGCGATCGATCCTGGCGCGATCGAAAAGGGGAGGGGGCGGGGACGGGATGGGACAAGAAGCGCTCCGGAGGGATGAGGAAGAAACTCATTGATAAACACTATACCCGTGAGTAAGCAAGCTGCAATCGCGCTTGCCGTTTCGAGCGCGAAGCGGAGGGCGGCCCTCATCCAACCTGGTAAAGATGCCGCGAACGCTGGGATTATTGACGGCATGCAAGGGCAGGAATTGCCAAGCATCATTGTCGAAGTGCGGTAAAATTCAACTTAAAAAAAGTGGGGCAGGACAGCATGACGCTCAAGACACGCTTTACCGAACTGGTCGGCATCGAACATCCGATCGTGCAGGGCGGCATGATGTGGGTCGGTCGCGCCGAACTGGCGGCCGCCGTCTCCAACGCCGGCGGCCTTGGCATCCTGACCGCGCTGACGCAGCCCACGCCCGATGATCTGCGCCGGGAGATCGACCGTTGCCGATCGATGACCGACAAGCCGTTCGGCGTGAACCTCACCATCCTCCCTTCGGTCAGCCCACCGCCTTATGCCGAATATCGCCGCGCGATCATCGACAGCGGCGTCAAGGTGGTCGAAACCGCCGGCCACAAGCCGCAGGAGCATGTCGACGATTTCAAGGCCCATGGCATCACCGTCATCCACAAATGCACCGCCGTCCGCCACGCCCTGTCGGCCGAGCGGATGGGCGTGGATGTCATCTCGATCGACGGCTTCGAATGTGCCGGCCATCCCGGCGAGGACGATATTCCGGGCCTGATCCTGATCCCGGCGGCGGCCGACAAGCTCAGCATCCCGATGATCGCGTCGGGCGGGTTCGGCGACGGGCGCGGCCTCGCGGCGGCGCTGGCGCTGGGCGCCGACGGCATCAACATGGGCACGCGCTTCTGCGCGACGGTCGAAGCGCCGATCCACGACAATATCAAGCAGCTGATCGTCGCCAATGACGAGCGGGCGACCAACCTCATCTTCCGCCGGTTCAAGAATACCGGTCGCGTCGCCAAGACCAGCGTGTCTGATGAGGTTGTCCAGATTTCAGCCCGCCCCGAAGCGGTATTCGAGGATATCCGGCCCCTGGTCGCCGGCGCCAAGGGACGCGTCGCGCTGGAAACCGGCAATGTCGACGCCGGGCTCGTCTGGGCGGGGCAGGTGCAGGGGCTGATCCATGACGTGCCGAGCTGCGATGCGCTGCTCCGGCGAATCGTCGCGGATGCCGAGGCGATCATCACCCGCCGCCTGTCGGACATGGTCGTGCCCGCCTGACGCGCCCGGTTTGCCGCCCGCCTGCCGGCATGCTAGGCTGGCACTCCGCCCGCTGACTGGCGGGGGAGAGGAAGGGTCGTGATCGATCTCGACGTCAAGAGGCTGCGCACCCTCATCGCGATCGTGCGTGAAAAATCCTTCACGGCCGCCGCCGAACGGCTGAACATGAGCCAGCCTTGGGTATCCGAGCAGATCAAGCAACTGGAAGATTCGATCGAGCTGCCGCTGATCGAGCGGGTGAAGGGCAAGTTCGTTCGCTTGACATCGCATGGGCAGGATTTCCTGCCTATCGCCGAACGGCTCGTGTCGGCGTGGGATGATGCGCGCCACGATGTCGAACTGCTGCGCCGCCGGGAGCGCGCGCGCCTGATCGTCGGTGTTGATCCGGTGACGCTCTACATGCCGGAGCGGAACCGGCTGATCGCCGATCTGATGGCGGAACTGCCCGACCTCGACCTCCAGATCGTCAACGAAACGCCCGAGGAGCTGTTCGAGGGGCTGGAGAGCGGCCGCCTGCACGTCATCCTGACGCTCTGTCCGCCGCCGAGCGACGAGCTGGAAATCTTGCCGCTCTACCAGTTCGACCTCAAATTGTTCGTGCCTCACGAACTGGCGGGCAAGGTCGATACGCGCGACCTGACGGCACCGGGGTCGCGCATATTGGTGCTGCGCGACAGCTATCATCCCGCCTTCTTCGCCTGGCTGCGCGCGCAGATGGCGGAAAGCCGCCTTCAATGGGTATCCTGTGCGGAGACCAGCTTCCACGCCCTGGTCCAGCATGCGGTAATGCTGGGCATCCCCACGCTGTCCCCCGACTTTTCCGACCAGATGCCCGAATTGTCGCTGCAAATGAAGGCGTTCGATATCCCTCGGCCGGTCGCGGCGACATGGGCGCTCATGCGTAAGCCCGGGCAGCAGCGCAAGGCGGCGCAGCGGCTGTGGAGCCTGGCCGCTCGGTCCCGCCTTGCTGCCACCTCGCCCAGCCGGGCGACCGCCCGGGCCTGATCTGCTGCCTGATCTGCTAGCGGTCCTGGTAAAGGATGGTGTGAACGTCGGCCAATGTCGGGGAAAGCATCATCTCGGGCGTGTTGGCCCGGCTGATCACCTCTCGAAGCACGGCGGGCGCGTCATCGGTATCCAGTTCATAGACCGCGAGATAGCCGAAATCCGCGCCGATTCCCTCCGGACCGCAAATGTCCATGCTGCCGTCTTCCAGCACGCGCAGGTGCTGGGGGGCGAGCTTTGAACGGGTTGCACCCACGACCCCGGGGATCCGCAGCAGGTCCGGAATGTGGATCTCGTCATACCATTGGTTGAAAGCCTCGTCGTCTCCGGGCGTGCAGTTGCTGAAGACGAGCCATTTGTAACGCGCCATGACGTTCCTCTCCGAAACCTTTGTTCAAGCTGGGCATAGCCGCACCGGATGCAGCAAGTCACCTGCGAAGTGCCGCCAAACCTATAGCTAATCCCTATTGAAGGCGGCGACTCCCTATTGGACAGTCTGGCCTCTTGAGCGCAGGTTCCAGGGCAAGCGACATACGGCTCTCCCTTAAAGGTCGCGGGCAATAGGCAGGATGCATCATGATTGACATCGGCATTTTCTATAACGGTTCCATCGACCTTCCGCTCAAGGTTGGCAAGGACGGCATCGTCGTTCCCGACGGCAGCCTCGCGGACGTCCATGAGGCGTGCAAGCGCGGCATCGTCGCCGCTGTGCGCCAGGGCATCCTGGCCGACAAGCTGGGCTATGACTATTGGTGGCAGACCGAGCATCATTTCCAGATCGAGGGTGCGGAATTCAACCCGAACCCGATCATGACCGAAATGGCGATCGCCGCGCAGACCAAGCGTATCCGTATCGGTCAGGCCACTAACGTCATCACCATGCACGATCCGGTGCGCCTGGCGGAGCAGATCGCGACGCTCGACCTGGTCAGCGGCGGCCGTTGCGAAATGGGCGTGGGCCGCGGCTATCAGCCGCGCGAGGTGGAAACGCTAGGCCGCGTCTACGGCGCCACCATCCAGGATCAGGAACGCAACCGCTCCTATTTCGACGAAGCGTTCGAAGTGCTCATCAAGTGCTTCACCCAGAAGTCGTTCCAGCATCGGGGCGAAAACCTGTCCTACCCGCCCAGCTATACCAAATGGGGCCACAGCCAGACCATGGCCTATCTGGAGGACGGCAAGTCGGAACGCAGTCTGGCGGAAGTTCTGAAGGTCGGTAAGCCGGACATGTATTCGGGTGGCAACCCCGTGGTCGCGACCACGACCACCCTGCAGGAAATCAGCGTCTTCCCGCAGACCCTGCAGCAGCCGCATCCGCAGATCTGGATGCCAATGACCAGCGATCGCACCATCCAGCTGGGCGCGCAGCGCGGCATCAACGGCCAGTTCTTCGCCGAGAACAACAGCCGCCTGAAGCGCAACATCCAGGTCTATCATGAAGAGGCGGCGCGTCACGGCTTCCCCGACATGTATAATCGCGGCGAATTCAAGTTCGGCTGGGACAGCGAAAAGCGTCGCGGCATCGTGCCGGGCCGCTGGGTCCACCTGTGCATGGGTAGCCTGGGCAGCCGCGAGCGTTGGGAACGCGGCATCCAGCATGGCTGGGACTATTATGGTCCGTTCGGTTTCGCCTCGGTCTTCGCCGAAGCGGGTGAGAAGCCCTGGCCGATGGATACGCGCATCACCGCCGAAATCGTGCAGCAGAAGGGCCTGGGCGTGTGCGGATCGCCGCAGCAGGCCATCGACATGCTGATGCGCTGCAAGGAGGAATGTGGCTATGAGGACTTCGCCGTGAACCTCGACTTCGAGGTTGCCGGGTTCGAAGCGCAGGAAGTCGAAGATCAGATGCAGGCCTTCGCCGAAGAGGTGATGCCGACCCTGCGCCGCGAATGTGGCGGTGGTCCCAAGCTCAAGGAATCGACCGTCCAGATCGTCCCGGAACTGCATCCCGAAGGCTGGCTGCAGGACCGCGTCGCTGCCCTGCAGGGCTGACACCAGACTGAAAGGCGGGCCGGAAAGGGCGCTCTTGCGCGACCCTGCCGGCCCGCTAGCATGGCGGCGGGCGCGGCGTGCGGCCGCCGCCACTGACGGCTCTGCTGGGAAGGATGGAAGATGAGCGACGAACGGCGTCCCTTCGTGGATGCGCATATGCATCTGTGGGATTCGACAAGGAATCCCTGGTATATCTTCCCGGTGCCGGGCGGTGACGATTTCGGCATGAACCTCCAGTTGGAAAAGGCCTTCCCCGAGAGTTTCCTGCTCGACGATTATCTCGCTGCGCTGAAGCCGACCGACGTGCGCAAATGCGTGCATGTGACAGCCGTCATCACGCCCGACCATGCGGAGGCCGAAAGCCGCTGGATCGCCGGCATCATGGCCGAGCGCGGGCTGCCCAACGCCATCATAGGCACGGTCGACACGGCGCAGTCCGGCGAGCAGATCGAGGCGCTGCTCGACCGCGAGCGGGCGCACCCCGCCTTTCGCGGCATCCGCGTGCTCGCCGGTCTCGATTATGCGACGCCGGTCGCCGACACCATCCTGTCCGCGCTCGCCAGTCGCGACCTCCTCTATGACGCGGTTGCGCATCCCGGTGGCATCGCGCCGCTCGCCGAAGCGCTCGGGCGGCACGAGACGCTGGCGGTGGTGCTCGAACATATCGGCTGGCCCTTGTCGGACGATCTCGACACGCACGCCGCCTGGCGCAAGGAAATGGCGGCGCTCGCCGCGCGTCCCAACGCGCATTGCAAACTCTCGGGCCTGCCGATGTTCGTCCATCGCGCCGACCTCGACATCTTCCGCCGTTACCTCGACGACTGTATCGATCTGTTCGGCGCGGAACGCTGCATGTTCGGCAGCAACTTCCCGGTCGACATGTCCTATGTCAGCTTCGCCGAGATCTTCGAGATATTCGAGGCCGTTGCTGCCGATCGCTCTCCACGTGAGGCCGATCTGCTGTTCGGCGGCACGGCCGAGCGCATCTACCGCATCTAGAGAAAAAAGGGACGAGGATAGCGATGGCAGAAGAAGTTTCCGATATCGAGCGGTTGATCGCGATCGAGGACATCAAGCAGCTCAAATCGCGCCGCGACTATACTGTGGACATCCGCGACTGGGATGCCTTCAGGGAACTTCACGCGCCCGACCATGAATCCAACAATGATGGATACACGCCTTGGACGCGTGAGGACTTGATCGCCCATCTCCGCGATGATCTGGCCCATGTCGACATCTACCATCTGTCGCACACGCCGGACATCGAGATCCACAGCAAGACGACCGCGTCGGGCCGCTGGTATCTGGAGGATCATCATTATTGGACGCAGGGTGACGAGGATCACTGGCTCCACGGTTTCGGCTTCTACCATGAGCGCTATGAGAAGCGCGACGGCAAGTGGGTCTTCGTGTTCCGGCGGATCCAGCGATTGCGTGTGATGGCGTCTCCCGGTGCCGTGCACCCCGCCAAGACGGCGGCGATCAAGGCGGGCGACTTTCGCGGACCGGAATGATCGTGCCAGCGCAAGGCTTCGCATCAGGAGAGGAACGAATCCCATGACGCTCACGCTGAGCGACGCCGCGCTGCTGCGCGACCAATGCTATATCGACGGTGACTGGATCGGCACGGGCGAAACCCCGGTGACCGATCCCGCCACCGGCGCGACGCTGGCCCTGGTGCCGCGCCTGGGTGCGGCGGCAACCGAACGCGCCATCGCGGCGGCGAAGGCGGCGATGGCCGGCTGGGCGGCGCTGACGGCGGGCGAACGAGCGCGCGTGCTGCGCCGCTGGTTCGACCTGGTCATGGCGGCGCAGGAGGACCTGGCGCAGATCCTGACCGCGGAGCAAGGCAAGCCCCTGGCCGAAGCGCGCGGCGAAATCGCCTATGCGGCGAGTTTCATCGAATGGTTCGCCGAGGAAGCCAAGCGCGTCTATGGCGAGGTCATCCCCAGCCACCGGCGCGACGCGCGCCTGGTCGTGCTGCGCCAGCCGGTCGGCGTCGTGGCGGCGATCACGCCCTGGAACTTCCCGGCGGCGATGGTCACGCGCAAGGTCGCGCCGGCGCTGGCATCCGGCTGCACCGTGGTGCTGAAGCCCGCCGGCCAGACCCCGCTGACCGCGCTGGCGCTGGCCGTGCTGGCGGAGCGGGCGGGGGTGCCCAAGGGCGCCTTCAACATCGTTACCGGGCAGTCGTGGGAGATTGGCGGCGCACTGACGGCGAGCCCCGTCGTCCGCAAGCTCAGCTTCACCGGATCGACCGAGGTCGGGAAGGCGCTGACCGCGCAATGCGCGGGCACGATGAAGAAGGTCTCGATGGAACTGGGCGGCAACGCGCCCTTCATCGTCTTCGATGATGCCGATATCGACGCGGCGGTCGAAGGGGCGATCGCATCCAAATTCCGCAACAGCGGCCAGACCTGCGTCTGCGTCAACCGCATCCTGGTGCAGCAGGGCGTCGCGCAAGAGTTCGATCGCAAGCTGACGGCGGCCGTCCGTGCGCTCAAGGTCGGCCTCGGCGCGGACGCGGGCACGACGCAGGGGCCGTTGATCGATGACGCGGCGGTGGGCAAGGTCGAGGAACTGGTCGCCGACGCGACGGCCAAGGGGGCGCGGATCGTCACCGGCGGCGCCCGCCATCCGCTCGGCCACAGCTTCTACGAGCCGACCATCCTGGCAGGATGCACCACCGACATGCTGTTGGCGCGCGAGGAGATTTTCGGCCCCGTCGCCGCCATCTTCCCCTTCGCCACGGAGGAGGAGGCGATCGCGCTCGCCAATGATACCGAAGTCGGCCTCGCCGGCTATTTCTACAGCCGCGATCTCGCGCGGGTCTGGCGGGTCGCCGAGGCACTGGAAGTCGGCATGGTCGGCGTCAACACCGGCCTCATCTCCACCGAGGTCGCGCCGTTCGGCGGCGTCAAGGAGTCGGGCACCGGCCGAGAAGGATCGCGTCACGGCATCGAAGACTACACCGAGATCAAATATATTTGCATGGCCGGCATCTAAGCGCGGCGCATCGGGAGGAAAGGCAATGGAGAACGCATCACCGCTACTGTTCGAGCAGGAGGAGGGCGTCGTCATCCTGACGCTCAACCGGCCCGCGCAGGGCAACAGCCTCTCGCCCGATCTGCTGATCCAGTTGGAGCAGGCCTGGGAAAGGGCGGAAACCGATCCTTCGATCCGCGTCGTCATCATCACCGGCGCGGGAGAGCGGCACTTCTGCACCGGCGCTTCGGTCGATGCACTGAAGTTCGGCATGGGCACGCTGCAGCAGCAGCCCAATGCCCGCGTCAACCGCTTCGCTCCCCGGATGGTGCATATCAGCAAGCCGGTCATCTGCGCGGTGAACGGCCTTGCAAATGGTGGCGGCCTGCATTTCGTGGCTGAAAGCGACATCGTGATCGCCAGCCGCAAGGCGCAGTTCATGGATACGCATGTCAGCGTCGGCCAGGTCTCGGGCCTTGAATCGATCGGAATCGCGCGCCGCGCCGGGCTGGGGGCCGCGCTGCTGTTGGGGCTGGCGGGCAAGGGCCACCGCATGGAAGCCGAGCGCGCCTATCAATTGGGAATGGTCGACCTTCTCGAAGAAGACGCCGCCGCCACGATCGCGCGGGCTCGCGAATTGGGCCGTGCCATCAGCCGCAATTCGCCCCAGGCGATGGCGCTTACCAAGCGGGCGATCTGGGGCGCGACCGAACTGGCAGAGCCGTCCGCCTCTGCGATGGGTTGGGAATTGCTGAAGACGCACTGGTCGCATCCGGATTTCTTCGAAGGACCGGCCGCCTTTGCGGAGAAGCGCGATCCCGTCTGGGACCCCGATCCCAACGCGCGGGCATAAGCGACCGGGTCAGAGATGCGAAAATAGAAAACGACTGTCGTTGAAGGGGGAGAGTATAATGTCTTATCACCATGTCTGTCGTCTTGCACTGATGGCCACCGCCTCCAGTCTCGTCCTGTCCGCGCCTGCACGGGCCGAGCAGGGGCAGCCGGGGAGCAGCGCGCCCGCCGACGAGATCATCGTCACCGCCCGGCGTATCGAGGAACGGCTTTCCGACGTGCCCCTGTCGGTGTCGGCGATCAACGGCGAAGGCCTGACCCAGCGGCAGATTTCGACCGAGGCGGATTTGCAGCGGTCGGTGCCCGGGCTGACCATCCGCCAGAATGGCAGCGCCAATCAGTTCAACTATGCGCTGCGTGGGCAGAGCGTCGATTCCTATTCCAACTCGCCCCCCGGCGTCCTTCCCTATATCAACGAAGCGCAGGTCCAGATCCCGTCATCCACGACTTTCTATGACTTGGGCAGCATCCAGGTCCTCAAGGGCCCGCAGGGAACCTTGTTCGGCCGCAATGCCACCGGCGGCGCGGTGCTGTTCGAAACGGCCAAGCCCAAGGATCATTTCGAAGGAAATGTGACCGCCCGCTATGAAAGCCGCAACCTCGCGCACGTCGATGGCGCAGTGTCGATCCCGTTTGGCGATCTGGGCGGGTTGCGGATTGCCGGGCTTTACAATCATGGCGGCGCCTTTGTGCGCAATGTGCTCGACGGGCAGAAGTTCGGCAAGCAGGACACGCGATCCATTCGCGGCACGCTGGTCCTGACGCCCACGCCCGGGCTGCGGAACACGACCGTGCTGCAACACACCGCCGAGGGTGGGAACAATGTTCCGACGCTGCTTTACGCCGCCTATGCATGCGGATCGACCTATAAGGGGGTGCCGCTCTTCGCAGCCACGGACTGCGCCTATGGCACGTCCAATCCGGCCTATGCCGCCTATCTGGCGGCGCATCCGGCCTTGCCGGGCGGTGGCGCCGTGGCGCTCGCCGCTCAGCAACGGGCATGGGGTCCGTGGAAGTCGATGCTGAACTTCCCCCTCGACCACAAGGCCAAAAGCACCTTCGTCACCAACACGACCGAATATGACGTGTCTCCCAGCCTCAAGCTGAAGAACATCGCCATGTACAACAACAGCTGGTCGAAGGACGGCTTCGACTATGACGGCACGCCTTATCCGATCTTCGAAAATGGCGGCACGCCTAATGCGAACGGCATCGGCGTGAGCGGCTACAAGCCGTCCTATCTGCTGTCCAAGCAGTTTTCCGAAGAGCTTCAGGCGCAGGGGTCGGCGTTCGACAACCAGGTCAAATATGTCGTCGGCGGCTATTATCTGCATGAGGAGATCAAGAAGGACTATCCGCTTTACGGCGTGTTCGCGCCGGGCACGGCGGGCTTCCCCTTCTCCTATGCGATGAAGAGCACGGTCCGCTCGCGCGCCCTGTTCGGTCAGGCGACCGTGGCGGTCACGGACCAGTTCAACATCACCGGCGGCCTGCGCTGGACCTGGGACACGGTGACGGCGCGGCAGTTCAATCCGGACCCGGTCGATTACCCCAATTATTATTTCCCCGGCCCAGTCGAGCGGATGAAAGCCAACAAGCCGAGCTGGAACATCAGCATCGACTATCATCTCAACCCCGACCTGATGGTCTACGTCACCCAGCGCGGCAGCTGGCGTGGCGGCGGCTATAATCACAGCGTTGCGCCCAAGGATGCGCCCGCAGCCCAGTTCGGAAATCGTTTCGAAGCGGAAATGACGAAGGATGTCGAGCTGGGGCTGAAATATTCCGGCCGTGGGCTCGGGATGCCGGTCGTTCTCAACGTCGACTTCTACAATCAATGGGTCAGCAACGGCCAGCGCGCCGCCTATGTGCCGGGCCTTGCCGGGCCGGGACTGGTCACGGCCAATGTTCCGCGGGCGCAAATCACCGGCGTGGAGGGCGAACTGACCATCAGGCCGACGCCTTGGGCCAGCCTGGGCGTATCGGGCGCCTATACCAATGCCCGCTATACCCGCAACACCGTGCTGGTGCAGGGGCAGACGACATTATACGGCCCCTATGCCGACGCGCCGAAATGGACCGGAACCGTCTATGGTCAGCTGGACCATCAATTGTCGGGCGATATGGGGACGATCACCCTGCGCGTCGACATGTACATGCAGTCGAAATTCTATTTCTCCAACGTCGCCGCCACACAGGCTCCCGGCGCTCGGATCAGCGGCTATTCGCTGATTAATGGACGAGCGAGCTGGAACGACATCGCAGGGTCCAATATTTCGGCCGCACTGTTCGTTCGTAACTTGCTCGACAAGGAATATTACACCGGCGGAAACTCGCTCGGTCCGACGCTCGGCATCGAAACGAGCGTGCCCGGACGTCCTCGCACCATCGGCGGCGAGTTGCAGGTGAAATTCTGATCGGCCCAGGGGCTCCCTGCTCTGTGCAGGGGGCCCGCTTTACGGACGAGGATGTGGCGAGCCGACAGCGAGGCCATCTCTTCAGCGGGATCGGAGCGTGTCGAACAGCCTGTTGATGTCCGCATTGGCGCCGGACAATCTCTGCCCGATCTCTTCATGAGAGGCATGGGCTGCCAGCACGCCCATCAGGAAGCTTGAGAATATCGCCGCATCCGTGTCGGAGATCGGCGCATCCACCGCGGCCGCCAGAGTGGCGCGGCCCGTGCGTCCCCGCATATAGCGCAGCTGCGCGCCGAAGGATCGGAACGCCGGGTCCCGTGCGGTCGCGATCAGCAACTCGTCCCGGCCTAGCCTGAGTTCGTCGACGTCGAACAGCGCATGCGCCATCATCTCGGCCAATTGGCGCGGGCATTGCGGAAGCGGCATGTCGCTTCCGCTCGATCTTCGATCTGCCCGATGTCGAGCGGATCGAAGTGCTGCGCGGGCCGCAGGGGACGCTGTTCGGACGCAACTCCACGGGCGGCGCCATCAGCGTCGTCACGCGTGAGCCGAGCGGCCGCTTCGGCATCGACCAGACGCTCACGCTCGGCAATTATGACCAGATCAGGTCGAAGACCCGGATCGAACTGCCCCAGATGGGCCCGTTTTCGGCCAGCATCAGCTATGTTCATGACGAACGATCGGGCGACATCCGGAACCTGGGCGCGGGGCAGCATTGGGACCGCACCGGCTCGGACGCTTATGACAAGGTTCAGAC
>DATEJA010000155.1:0-28706 GCA_035278405.1 Sphingobium sp.
CCGGCGTCGTCGTCAACGGCACCAGCCGGATGGGCGTTGCCGACATCGGCGTGCCGCAGCAGGTCAGCGTCGACAAGACGCACGGTTTCACCAACATGCTGAAATGGCACCTGTCGGACGCGTTCGAACTGCGTTCGATCACCGCCTGGCGCGGCGTCGACGCCACCCAGTGGGATAACTCGGGCGGCGCCCACCGCGTCCCGGTCGTCACCCTGACCGCTGCCTGCACCCAGGCCAAGCCCTGCGGCTTCAGCCGCTACAGCCTCGCCGACCTGCGCCAGCGCCAGTTCAGCCAGGAAGTCCAGGCCGTCGGCACCATCGACAGCATCGACTATGTCGCGGGCCTCTTCTACTTCAACGAACATGTCAGCGACGATGCGGCGACGCCGAACTCCAACGGCATCTACCTGAACGCCGCCGGCCAGCCGGTCTACACCATCCTCGACCCCTGCACCGGCTCCAGCGGTTTCGGCTCGACGGTCGGCTGCCGCTCGATCGACCGCGCCTCGGAAGTCTGGTCGAAGAGCTACGCCGCCTATGGCCAGCTGACCTGGAACGCGACCGACGCGCTGCACATCACCGTCGGCGGCCGCTACACGCATGACGAGAAGAAGGGCGTCCTGCACTTCTCGCGCAACGTCAATTATGACGTGAACACGGCGGCGGCGGCAGCGGCGGGCTACCACCCGCTCGACAAGAAGTGGGACCGCTTCAACCCGATGGCGACGATCGCCTATGACGTGACCAACGACGTCCATGTCTACGCGAAATATGCGACCGGCTATCGCGCCGGCGGCGCCAGCTCGCGCACGGCCAACTACCAGGCGTTCAACCCTGAGGACGTGAAGTCCTACGAAGTCGGCCTGAAGAGCGACTTCTGGGATCACCGCGCGCGCTTCAACCTGGCCGGCTACATCATGGACCGCAAGGACAGCCAGGTCGACATCAGCTCGATCCAGCCGTTCAACGGGTCCAACTTCAACAATCTGGTCACCATCAATGCGGCGGGCAACACCAAGATCCGCGGTATCGAAGCCGACCTGACGGTCGAGCCGGTGGATGGCCTGACGCTGAACGCCAGCTATGCCTACACCTACACGAAGATCCCGCTGATCCCGATCACCTACACGGCGGGTGGCCTGTCGACCACCGTCAACCAGCAGTTCTACATCGTCTTCACGCCGCGCAACGCCGCGAGCGGGTCGATCGACTATGTGGTGCCGGTCGGCGGCGAAGACACGAAGCTGAAGTTCCACTTCGACGGCAATTATGCGCAGGCCACCCAGGCCTTCGACCAGTATGCTACGAAGGCCGACAGCTCGCTGATCTTCAATGGCCGCATCTCGCTGGCTGACATCGGCACCGGCGCGGGCCGCAACCTGACGCTCAGCATCTGGGGCCGCAACCTGTTCAACGAGCAATATGTGTTCCGCCGCGACCCGTCGAACAGCCTGCCCGGCTCGCCGACGACCAGCGTCACGACCGGCAGCATCAACAATGTGCTCGGGGACTATGGCAACTTCAACGCCCCGCGCACCTACGGGATCGAGGCCAGCGTGAAGTTCTGATCCTTAAAGGATCGTCCGGAAAAAAGGATGGCGCGCTGGCAACAGCGCGCCATTTTTTGTGCTTCCAGTTCCTCCCCGTGCGCGAAGCGGGGGGGATCAAGCGGGGCATCTGCCTGGTTCGTTCCCCGGCAATCGTGAACCCCTCACACCCCCGGCAGCGTCACCGTCACGCGCAGGCCCGGGGCGGCGTCGCCCAGCTCCATCGTCCCGCCATGCAGCCGCGCGATCGAGGCGACGAGCGGCAGGCCGAAGCCATGGCCCTTTTCCCCGTCCGACAGCCGGCCGAAGCGATCGAGCGCCCGCGCGCGGTCGGCCGGCGCGATGCCCGGCCCGTTGTCGACCACGCTCAGCACCGCCGCGCCCGCCGCGCCGCGCGCCACCGACAGGCGGATCGCGGTCCCCGCGGGCGTGTGCCGCACCGCATTTTCGACGAGGTTGACGATCATCTGCGAGAGCAGCTGCGCGTCGCCGCGCACCATGGCCGGCGCCAGCGCCAGCGCGTCGATGCGGTGCCCGCCTTCCTCGACCACCGCGTCGAGCGCCTCGACACATTCGCCGGCAAGGTCGGCGAGGTCCAGCGCGACAAAATTCTCCCGCCGCGCGCCGCTGTCGACCTCGGCGATGCGCAGCAGCGCGGAAAAGAGGCGCAGCAACCCGTCCGCCTGGGCCTGCGCCTCCTCGATCCGCCCGCGCACGCCTTGCGCGGCGGGATCATGCGCGATCAGGCTCAGCTGGTTGCGCAGCCGGGCGAGCGGCGTGCGCAATTCATGCGCGACGCCGTTGGTGACGTTGCGCACCTCCTCCATCAGCTCGTTGATGCGGGCGAGCATCCGGTTGAAGCCTTCGGCCTGCAGGTCGAAGGCGCTGCCCGATCCGTCCACCGGCACCCGCCGCGTCATGTCGCCTTCGACGATCGCGTCCACCGTGCGCCGCATCTCGACGATCCGCCGCCGCACGATCAGCGTGAAGGTCGCCGCCGCCGCCAGCGCCACCGCGATGATGGAGCCGAAGCCGAAAATATAGATGCGCTTACGCGCCGCATTATAATGGTCGAACGGCTCGGTCTCCGCGATCACCGCCAGCCGCAGCCCGTTGCCAAGGTCGCGCACCAGCACCCGGCCATGCGTCAGCCCCTTGATCCGGTCGGCGAGGTCGACCCGCGACAGGCCGATCGGCAGCGGCCGCGTCACCCGCACATTGCCCGCCACCTGCTGGCCGCGTTCGAACAGGATATAGCCCAGGTCCGCCGTGTCGCGATCGCGCGAGGCGGCCATGATGCGCCAGCCGATGCGCGACGCCGGCGCGCGCTGGCCTTCGGGCGCGATCATCTCGCTGGCGCCGGCGATGCGCTGCACCACCAGCCGGTCGATCGTGCCCAAGGTCGCGAAATAGATGCCGAACGCCGTCGCAAGGGTCGCGCCCAGGAAGATCAGCAGGAAGGCGAGCGTCAGCGCCCGCAGGGACCGAAGGGGGATCATCCCCTCAGCATATAGCCAACCCCGCGAATGGTCATGATCGGATCGCCTTCCTCAAATTCCATCAGCTTGATGCGCAGCCGGCGGATATAGGCGTCGACCAGGTTGGTGGTCGGTTCGAAATCATAATTCCACACCCGCTCCAGCAGCATCGCGCGGGTGACCGTGGTGCCGGCATGGCGGGCGAGTTCGGTCAGCAGGCGGAATTCGGTCTTCTGCAGCTTGAGCGCCTTGCCGTTGCGCCAGGCGCTGTGGCGCGCCGGGCTGATGACCAGCTCGCCCACGCGCAGCGTTTCGTCCGAGCCCTGCTCGGTCCAGCCCCGCGCCCGCGTCACCGCCTGCAGTCGCGCGTTGAGTTCGGCCGGGTCGACCGGCTTCACGACATAATCGTCGGCGCCGCACTCCAGCCCCTCGATCTTCTGCCGCGACTGGCCGAGCGCGGTCATCATGATGACAGGCGTCAGGATATTATGGTCGCGCAGCGACTTCAGCAGCTCGATCCCGTCCATCATCGGCAGGATGCGGTCCAGGATGATGGCGTCGAAATGCTGGTCCGCCACCAGCTGATTGGCGCGCCGCCCGTTGGGCGCCACGGTGGTTTCATGGCCGAAATGCCGCAGCTGGTCGCTCAGCTGGGCGGCGAGGTCGTCATCATCCTCGACGATCAACAATTGCAGGGACACTGGTTCCGCCCGAATCCTTCTTCGAAGTGCCGAGCGATATGACGGTCAGGTTGCAGATCGATGACAAGGGGTGCGGATTCGGCGTGCCTGCGGAGGGACCGGGCGTGGGGAGGGTAAGGGCGTGGTCCGCCCTCCCCTCTCCCACAACGTCATCCTGAACTTGGTTCAGGATCCATCAAGCCCCAAGCTCAGGTCCCTCCGCAGGCGCGCAATGATATCCCTATTTCTAATCCACCACATCAATGATACACCCGCATCATGGAATCATCCGCCCCCTGGCTCGCGCTCCTCCACCAGCTTCCGGCGAAGCCGCCCTATCTGCGCGTGAAGATCTGGCGCCGGCTCCAGGCCATCGGTGCCGTCCCGCTCAAGAACGCCGTCCATGTCCTGCCTCGCTCGCCCGAAGCGCAAGCCGCCCTGCGCGCGCTGATGACGGAGATCAGCGCCAGCGGCGGCGAAGCGACGCTGATCGAGGCGCGCCTGATCGCCGGGCAGAGCGACGGCGAGGTGCGCGGCCTGTTCGACGCGGCGCGCGACGCGGACTATGCCGAGATCGCCGAAGCCGCCCGCCGCCTGATTGACACCGGCCCGGCCAGCGGCCCCGACATCGCCCGGCTGCACAAGCGGCTGGAAGAGGCGGGCCGGCTCGATTTCTTCGGCGCGCATGGCCGGCAGGCGGCGGAAGCGGCGCTGGCCGATCTCGACCGCCAGCGCTACCAGCATCCCGATGTCAGCCGCGCGCAGCCGGCGGCGCTGCCGCCGACCATCGACCTGCAGGGCCGCGTCTGGGTGACGCGCGGCGGCGTCCATGTCGACCGCATCGCCTGCGCCTGGCTCATCCGCCGCTTCATCGACGCCAACGCCCGCTTCCGCTTCGTCGACAGCCGCCATCATGAGCCGGCCGACGGCGAACTGCGCTTCGACATGGTCGACGCGGAATTCACCCATGAAGGGGATTGGTGCAGTTTCGAAACGATCCTGCACCGCGCCGGCCTGACCCAGGATCGCGCGCTCGTCGCGATCGGCGAGATCATTCACGACCTCGACATTGCCGACAACAGGTTCGCCCGTCCCGAAACGCCGGGCCTGGGCGCGATGCTGTCGGGCGTCTGCGCGTCGACCGACGATGATCTCCAGCGCATCGCCCTGGCCAGCGACGCGCTCGACCAGTTCCACGCCTTCTTCAGCAGGAAAACCGACCGATGACCGCCAGCGCATCCTCCCTCGCCCCGACCGAAGCGCCGGGCGATCACGGCATCCCCTTGGCCGAAGCCACCCGCATCTGGGCGCGCATCGCCGCCTTGAGCTTTGGCGGCCCGGCCGGCCAGATCGCGGTCATGCACCGCATCCTGGTCGAGGAGAAAAGATGGATCGGCGAGGAGCGTTTCCTTCATGCGCTCAATTACTGCATGCTGCTCCCCGGCCCGGAGGCGCAGCAGCTTGCCATCTATATCGGCTGGCTGCTGCACAAGACCAAGGGCGGCCTGATCGCCGGCATATTGTTCGTGCTGCCCGGATTCCTGGCGATCCTGGGGCTCAGCTATCTCTACGTCCTGCTCGGCCATGTGCCGCTGATCGAAGGGCTGTTCTTCGGCCTCAAGGCCGCCGTGCTTGCCGTGGTGGTGCAGGCGGTGGTGCGCGTTGGCGGGCGGGCGCTCAAGAACAATGTCATGCGCGGCATCGCGGCGGCGGCTTTCGTCGCCATTTTCTTCCTGGGCGCGCCCTTTCCGCTGATCGTGCTGGCGGCCGGGATCATCGGCTATCTGGGCGGGCGCAGCGGTGTCGCGGCGTTCAAAGGCGGCGCCGGCCATGGCGCGGCGAGCGGCGCCATCGTCCATGACCGCGACACGGCGCTGGGCGAAACCCTGCCCGACCATGCCCGGCCGCATCTCGGTTGGTCGCTGCGCATTTCCGCTGTGCTGCTGATCCTCTGGCTGGCGCCGGTGCTGGCGCTGTTCGCGGCGCTTGGCCCCCACGACGTCTTCACCCGCATCGCCAGCTTCTTCAGCCAGATGGCGGTGGTGACCTTCGGCGGCGCCTATGCGGTGCTCGCCTATGTCGCGCAGGAAGCGGTCGGCACCTTTCACTGGCTGCGGCCCGGCGAGATGCTCGATGGCCTGGGCATGGCGGAAACCACGCCCGGCCCACTGATCATGGTGACGCAGTTCGTCGGCTTCCTCGCCGCCTTCCGCGACGGCGGCGCGCTGCCGCCGCTGCTCGCCGCGACGCTGGGCGCGATGCTCACCACCTGGGTGACCTTCGTCCCCTGTTTCCTGTGGATCTTCGCTGGCGCCCCCTTCATCGAGCGACTGCGCGGCAACAAGGCGCTGTCATCGGCGCTGACCGCGATCACGGCGGCGGTGGTGGGCGTGATCCTGAACCTGGCGCTCTGGTTCGCGATCCATACGCTGTTCGGCCAGGTGCGCCCCGTCACCCGCACGCTCGACCTGCCGGTGCTGGCGTCGATCAACATTCCCGCCGCGCTGCTGGCGGCGGGCGCGCTGGTCGCGGTCTTCCGCTTTCGCGTCGGCATGTTGCCGGTGCTGGGCAGCTGCGCGCTGATTGGGGCGGTTTATGTGCTGCTGACCTGAAGCCGCGCTGTTCCCCGGCGAAGGCCGGGGAACAGCTTCAGGGGCCGCGTGACGGCGGCCCCTCCCCCTTCCGATCAGAAGGCGTAGCGCGCGATGAGCTGGAAGACCGGCCCCGCCTTTTCGCTTTCCAGCTCATATTCGTCGAAGTCGCGGGCAAGCTGGTCGTCCAGATTGTCGAACTTGTTGAAGCTTTCGCGCTTCTTGCCGTCCAGCAGGTTCGATCCCACCGCGCGGATGGTGAATTTCTTGCCGAAGCGCTTTTCGACGAAGACTTCCAGTTCGGCGCCGTAACTGGTCGTCACCTCTTCGGCGATGACCCGGCCGAACGCCCTGCCCTGCTTGCGGTAGGTCGCGCCGAACGCCGCGCCGGCCTGCGGCAGGTTCTGGATGAAGCCGAAATTATAGACATATTTCGACTGGTCGTTGAACCGGCGATTGCCCATGAAGTCGGTGATCTTGCTGTCGAGCCAGCTGACATTGCCGAACACGCCGGTATCGGGCAGGCCGATGAAGCCAAGGTCGCTCGACAGGTCGAACTCCACGCCCCAGACCTTGCCGTCGCCGACATTGCGCGGCTGGTAGACGAAGGTGCCGGGGCCTTCGGAACCCTCGACCCCGGTGTTGGTCAGCTCGATCAGGTCCTTCACCTTGCGGTAGAAGAAGTTGATGCCGACGATCCCCCGGCTCGCCATGCGATGTTCATAGCCGATGTCGAAGCCCCAGGCGCTTTCGGGCTTGAGCTGCGGATTGCCGAGCAGGTCGCTGTCGCCGACTTCCTCCTCGATCAGGGCGGGGGTGATATAGTTGAACTCGGGCCGGCGCAGCGTGCGCGCGACCGAGCCGATGATGCGGTCGCTCTCGGTCAGCGACAGCTTGAACGAGGCGGACGGCAGCCAGGCGTCATAATCGTTATTCTGCCGCTGCAGCGCGGCGGCGACGCTATAGTCGTCGATCCGCACCTTGGTATTTTCATAGCGCAGGCCCGCTTCCCATTTGAGGTTGCCGCTGTCGCCCTCGATCAAGGCGAAGCCGTCGCGGCGCTGTTCGCGGATGCGGTTGTCGCCGCCGTCGGTCGCTTCCAGCGGATCGAAGTCGCCCACCAGTTCGGTCGGGTTGCGGCTGAACTGGTCCCAGGCGAAGCTGCCGGTGCCTTCCTGCTCGGCTTCGAAGATGCCGGTGCGGCGCACCTTGTTCTGGTAGAAGCCGCCGAAGACGAACTTCATGGCATCGCCCAGCGGCACTTCATGGTCCAGCTTCACCGAGAATTCCCGGTCCTTGATGTCGGTCTTCGTCAGCTTGCCTTCGAATTCCGGATCATCGCCCGGATCGACATCGAAGCCGATCTCATATTCCGTCTCGCGCCGGTCCTCGATGAACTGGGCGTAGCTCACCCGCAGCGACGTCTTGCCCGCCGACCAGTCATGGGTCAGCTTGCCGTCGATCGAGAAATTCTCCTGGTCGATGTCGGCGACATTGGCATTGTCGCTGAGCAGATTGCCGACCGGCACCGGGCCGGTGCGGGCGGTCGGATCATCATATTCGAAGCTGCGCTCGTCTTCGGTCCGGTCGGTGCGGACATAGAAGCCGTTGAGCTTGAACCGGGTATCGCCCGCGTCGATTTCATAGGAGCCGTTGAAGCTGTAGTCCTTGCCGTCGCGCGTGTCGGTCTGGTCTTCGCGATTGTCGAAATCATCCGTCGCATAGTCGGGGTTGTTTTCCGGCGAATCCCCGTAGCGCAGGCTGGTCTTCTTCTTGGGATTGTGCCGTCCCTGCAGGTTCGCGCCCAGCAGCAGGCGGCCCGGACCCACCGCGCCGCCCCAGACGAAGCCCAGGCTCGGCTCGATTTCCTTGTCGTCATAACGCAGCGCGCCGCCGCGGACATAGCCGCCGTCCAGCTCATAACCGTCGCGCAGGTTGATGTTGAGCGTGCCGGCGACCGCATCGCCGGTCCGACGCGCGGAGGAGGAGCGGACGATCTCGACGCTGTCGATCAACTCGGCCGGGATGCGGTCGAGGAAGAAGCTGCGGTCGGCCGACGCGCCCGGCACGCGCTCGCCGTTGATCAGGATCTGGGTATAGCCCGGGGGCATGCCGCGCAGCCGGGGCGCGTCGCTTTCGATCACGTCCGACAGGAACGTGACGGAGGGCACCCGCTTCAGCGCGTCGCCGGCGGTCAGCGGTTCGAAACGCTGGAAATAGTCGGTGCCATATTTCAGCACAGGTTCCGGCGTGTCGGTGCGGTCGCGATAGCCAATACCGGCAATGACGACGATGTCGGCAGCCGAAGTAATAGGCCCATCCTTGCGCGCGATTTCATCGGACGGCGCAGCGGTTTCCGCGCCGGCATTGGTAGAAATAAACGACACTGCCGCACAGCCGGCCATGATCCACTTTCTAGTGACCATATATTCCCCCTGTTTTGATGATGCTTATCATTGACCGGCAGATGATCTTCTGTATCTAGCCGCGTCACATCGGGCGAATAGGATTGTTTTATGACGCGAAAACTAAATAACCGTGACAGTTTTGTTATGGCCTGTTTCACTTTTATTACGCTGGCGGGCTGCACCACGGCGGCCGAGCGCGAAGTGCCGCTGTCGACCCGCATCGCCCAGGCAGCCCCCGCCCGGTCGGTGAGCGCGCGCGGCGAGACCGCGCCGGTCGGCACCGCCAATGCCGACGCGGCGGACGATCCGGCCATCTGGCGCAACCCCGCCGACCCCGCCGCCAGCCTGATCGTGGGGACGGACAAGAAGGCGGGCCTCTATGTCTATGGGCTGGACGGGCGCACCCGCGACTTTCTGGACGCCGGCCGGGTCAATAATGTCGACCTGCGCGACGGCGTGACGATCGCGGGCCAGCCCGGCATCCTGGTCGCCGCCAGCGACCGCACCGACCTGGCCAATGCCAGGGTCGCGCTGTTCCGGCTCGACCCGGCAAGCGCCAAGCTGACCGCGATCGGCAAGGTCGATGGCGGCCGGGGCGAAGCCTATGGCATCTGCCTCTATCGCGGCGCCGGCGCCACCTATGCCTTCATCGTGCTGAAGGACGGGACGATCCACCAGATCGCGCTCGACACCGCCGGCGCCACGCCTGTGGGCCGGATCGTGCGCAGCCTGAAGCTCGGCACCCAGTCGGAAGGCTGCGCCGTCGATGACCGCACCGGCATCCTCTATGTCGCGGAGGAGGATGTCGGCCTCTGGCGCTTCGACGCGCGCCCCGACGGCGCCGCGACCCCCACCCGCATCGCGGCGGCGGATGGCCGCAACCTTGTCGCCGATGCCGAAGGCGTCGCGATCGCGCCGATGGGGGAGAAGGACGGCTATGTCCTCGTCTCCAGCCAGGGCGACAACGCCTATGTCGCCTACCGCCTGGCCGACGACAGCTATGCCGGCCGCTTCCGCATCACCGACGGCGCGATCGGCGGCGCGGAGGAAACCGACGGCATCGACCTGATGCTCGGCGATTTCGGCCCGGCCTTCCCCGGCGGGCTGTTCGTCGCGCAGGACGGCCATAATGCGGCGGCGGCGCAGAATTTCAAGCTCGTCGCCTGGGAGGATATCGTGAAGCTGCTGGATTTGCGCTGAGGGGGCTGGGGCGGGGGCGGTCAAGCTGCTCCCCCGCCTCCACCCCACCCTTCCCCGACGCAGGCCGGAGTCCAGTTCCGGCGTCTCGACTGGGCCCCGGCCTGCGCCGGGGAACGGTGACCTGGTTGGTCGAAAGCCCTTGCCCGCCATGGAAATGCCTCCGCCCCGTCGCTATATCCGCCCGCACCACTCCTCCCATGCCGAGCAGCCATGACCACCGACAATCCCCTTCTCGCCGACCAGGATCTTCCCGACTTCGCCGCCGTCCGCCCGGACCATGTCGTTCCCGCGATGGAGCAGGCGATCGCCCAGCACCGCGCCGCGATCGACGCGATCAGCGCGGGCAGCAGCGATGATTTCGACGCCGTGATCCTGACCGCCGAGCGCGCCGATTTCCTGCTGTCGCGCACCTGGTCGCCGGTCGGCCATCTCGCCTCGGTCGCCGACACGCCGGCGCTGCGGGAGGCGCATGCACAGGCGCAGGCGCTGATGACCGCCTATCTCATGGAAGCGGGCCAGAACCGCGCCCATCATGACGCCGTCGCCCGCGTCGCCGCCCGCCCCGATTTCGCCGATCAGCCCGCCGCCCACCGCCGCGCGGTGGAACTGGCCCTGCGCGCCTTCCGCCTGGCCGGCGTCGCGCTCGAAGGGGAGGATCGGCAGCGCTTCCTCGACATCGGCGTGGAGTTGAGCGACCTTGGCACCAAATTCGGCAACGCCGTGCTCGACGCGACCGAGGCGTGGGGCGAGCATGTGACGGACGAGGCCGCGCTCGCCGGCGTGCCGGACAGCGACAAGGCGATCCTGGCGGCTTACGCGCAGGAAAAGGGGCTGGACGGCTGGCTCATCACCCTGCGCCAGCCCAGCGTCCTGGCCATATTGATGCACGCGCAGGACCGCGCGCTGCGCCAGCGCGTCTACCGCGCCTACAATACCCGCGCGTCGGACCAGGCGGACGAGCGGTCCCACGACAATAGCGAGCGGATCGACCGCATCATGGCGCTGCGCCACGAAGCCGCGCAGATATTGGGCTTTGCCGACAGCGCCGCGCACAGCCTGGAAACCAAAATGGCCGCCGACGCGGACGAGGCGCTGGAATTCCTCGCCGACCTCGCCCGCCGCGCGCGGCCGATTGCCGAGCGCGAACTGGCCGAGGCCCGCGCCTTCGCCGCCGAACATCTCGGCCTGGACGACATCCAGCCCTGGGACATGAGCTATGTCGCCGAAGCGATGCGCCGCACCCTGCACGGCGTCGACCAGGAGGCGCTGAAGCCCTATTTCCCGGTCCCGCGCGTCCTCGCCGGCACGCAGGCGCTGATCGAGCGGCTGTTCGACGTGCGCCTGGTCGCGCGCGAGGCGGTGTCCACCTGGCATCCCGACATCCTCTATTATGACGTGCTGGACGCCCAGGGCGCGGTGGTGGCGGGGGTCTATTGCGACCTGTTCGCCCGCGCGGGCAAGCGCGGCGGCGCCTGGATGGACGTGTGCCGCGCCCGCTTCCGCGACGCCGACCGTTTCCATGTGCCGGTCGCCTATCTCACCACCAATTTCGCCCCGCCCGCCGGCGGCAAGCCGTCGCTGGTGACGCATAATGACGTGGTGACGCTGTTCCACGAATTCGGCCATGTCCTGCACCATCTGCTGACGCAGGTCGACCTGCCCTCGATCGGCGGCATTTCGGGGGTCGAATGGGACGCGGTCGAACTGCCCAGCCAGTTCATGGAGAATTTCGCCTGGGACAAGGACACGCTGATCGGCCTGTCGGGGCATGTCGACACGGGCGAGGCGCTGCCGGACGCGATGTTCGACCGGCTGCTCGCCGCGCGCCAGTTTCAGGCGGGGCTCGCGCTGCTGCGGCAGATCGAGTTCGCGACCTTCGACCTGCTGCTCCACCGCGACTATGACCCGGCGAGCGGCGCGCGCGTCAACGACGTGCTGGCGCAGGTCCGCGCCGCCGTCGCCGTGGTCCAGCCGCCCGAATGGAACCGCTTCGCCCACGCCTTCAGCCACATTTTCGCGGGCGGCTATGCGGCGGGCTATTATTCCTATCTCTGGGCCGAACTGCTGTCGGCCGACGCGTTCGAGATCTTCGCCCATGCCGACCTGCCGGGCGGCGGCGCCAGCGCCTTCCGCCGCGAAATCCTGGCGGCGGGCGCGAGCCGCCCCGCCGCCGAGAATTTCCGCGCCTTCGCCGGCCGCGCGCCGCAGGTCGACGCGCTGCTGCGCATGCGGGGCCTGGCGGCGTAAAAGCTTTTCCCCTCTCCCCTGAAGGGGAGAGGGAGTTTCAGATCAAAGTTCGATCTTGTACAGCTGCGCCGCGTTGGTGCTCATCACCTTGCGGGTCACTTCCTCGCCCCAGGGCTTCAGCACATTGAGGCCATGCTCCACCGCGTTGGGATAGAGGCAGGTGGCGTGCGGGAAGTCGGTTTCGAACAGCACATTGTCGAAGCCGATCGAATCCAGCACCTGGCTGGGCGCCGACTTTTCGAACCAGAAGCAGCTATAGACCTGGCGACGGAACAATTCGGTCGGCGAAGGCTGTTCCAGCCCCTTGCCGTCGAACGGCGTGTCGAGCAGCTGCCATTCCAGCCGTTCCAGCATGAAGGGGATCCAGCCCAGACCCGATTCCACTATGACCCACTTGGTCTTGGGGAAGCGCACCAGCAGGTCGGACGCCAGCAGGTTCGCCATGACGCGGGCGTTGTAGAGTTCCAGCTGCGAATTGCCGATGACCATCGCGCGCTGCTTGTCCATGCCCGGCCAGGTCGACTGCGCCCAGGTGTCCAGGCTGAATTCGCTGGAGCCGACATGGAAGTTGATCGGCATTTCCAGCGCCGACACGGCTTCCCACAGCGGGTCCCAATGGGTGTTGGTCAGCGGCGGCAGGTCGTCATTGCCGGCATGCGGTTCGGGGCAGATGGTGATGCCACGCAGCTTCAGGTCGCGCGAGCAACGCTCGGCTTCCTTGACCGATTCCTTGACGTCCCAATAGGGCACCAGGCATTGCGGGAAGAGGCGGTTGCCGCTTTCCTGCTGCAGTTCGGCCATCGCGTCATTGTAGACGCGGATCG
Organism: Sphingobium sp.; assembly: GCA_035278405.1. Lineage (GTDB taxonomy): Bacteria > Pseudomonadota > Alphaproteobacteria > Sphingomonadales > Sphingomonadaceae > Sphingobium. Next base: position 12,976 of record DATEJA010000155.1, read on the forward strand.
TCATCAGCGCGACTTCCGGGTCGATCTTGGCGAGCTGGTGCGCGCCGAAGCCCAGGATGTTCCCATAGCCGATCTGGGCCCAGACGCCCTGTTCGTCCATGAACTTGACGCGTTCCTTGGCGTCATAGGACGCGGGATGCACTTCATTGAAGGTCATGCCCGAGCGGATGTCGAATTCCCAGAAGCTCTGCTTGGAGCCGTCCTTGCGGATCACCGACGACGCGCCGACCTTCTTCTGCAGGATCTGGTCGTCGTTGATATACCAGTGCGGGCGACCCTTGGGCCCTTCCTTGACGTGCGGCAGCAGCGTCTTCCACTTGCCGGTGACGCGGCTCGACCACAGGTCCCAGGGTTCGGTGATGTGGGTGTCGGCGTCGATGACCTTCAGGCCGGCCGGTGCCTTGACCTGGCCTTGATTGTCCAGAACAGTTGCCATGATGATTACCTCCTCAATGCGTCAGATTTCGATGTCCAGGATGAAGGACTGATAGGATTTGGCCTGCGTATCGACGTTCAGGCTGGCGGTATTCGCGCCGCCCAGCGCCTGGTGCAGGACGAAGTTCAGCCCCTTCAAATTGGGGAATTCGTAGCGGTCGACCGGACCCTTCACGGTGCGCGAGAAAAAGTCCTTCACCTTGTCGGCGGTCAGCTTCTCGCGCAGAAGTTCCCAATGCTCGTCCTTGTAGGGGAACACGCAGACATTGGCGGTGTCGCCCTTGTCGCCAGAGCGCGAATAGGCGATTTCGCGAAGTTTCATACCGTCACAACCTCCGTTTCGATGCTCACCGCGTCGCGGTCGACCGGCACGCCGATCACGTTGAAGGCGTCCACGATATAGGATTTGGGGCCCGCCACGCCGGCCGGCCGGTCGAAATAGACCATGCCCACTTCGTTGCAGAATTCGCGCGCGGCATATTTGGTGCGGCAGCGCGCGACCGCGCGGTAGCGCAGTTCGTTGAGGTCGGCGGGCGCGTTCGCGGCATTGCCGTACATGGTGGTGATGCCGTAGATCTCGAACTTCCAGTCGACGATGTCGTCGCCCAGCGGCTTGATCCGCTCGCGCACGATATCCTCGATCAGCTTGGCCCGCTCCATGCAGCCCCAGCCGCCGATCGACCCTTCCGAAACCGCCTTGAAGCCGTTGCGCACGCCCACCAGCGCCCGCAGCTTTTCCGGGCGCGGCTTGCCGGTCATGCCCTTGAGTTCGACCAGATCCTTCTGCGGCACCGTCAGGCTGATCATCGACATGTCCATGTCGACGTCCGGCGTCAGATAGGAACGCGGATCGTGGATCTCATAGCCGATGCGGCACTTCACCGTCTCCGCCGTCACCATGCCGCCGGCCGAGGGAAGCTTGGTGACCTGCACCGCATCCTCGGACAGGATGACATAGGGGAAGCCGAGGCGGTCGAGGCCGGGCACCACGCGATAGGGCGGGTCGGCGAAGCCGCCGCCCGAAATGCCGGTGCTGCCCTGGAGCATATGGCCCGCCAGCGTGCCCAGCGCCGCCCGCTGCGGCGTCAGCTCGTCCCAGCCGAGCGCGTCATAGGTGATCGCGACCGCCATCGACGGGTCGGAAATGCGGCCGCCCAGCACGAAGCCGCAGCCCTGGTCCAGCAGGTCGATAAAGCCTTCCGCGCCCAGATAGGCATGGGCGCAGATCAGCCGGTCGCCCAGCTCATTGATGGTGCAGCCGGTTTCGGGCAGATAGACATTCTGCGCCTTCAGATGCTCCAGCACGTCGCCGCCGTGCATCGCGCCGATGCGCAGGCCGGTAAGGCCAAGGCCGCGCGCGGTATCGACCGCCTCGGTGAGCGCGCCCGGCACATTGGCCTGGCCGAAGCTGCCGACGACGACGCCGCCCTTGTTCAGGAATCCGCCCATCGCCTTCAGCACGCGGCCGGTATGATGGTCGTAGCCCTGGGCGGGATTCTTCATCTTGCGCAGCGTGGCGAGCGTCATCGTCTGCTCGCCCAGCCGGTCGAACATCATATAGTCGACCTCGCCGCTGTCGGCGAGCGCGGCGGCCGGCGGGATCGCGTCCCCGGCGAAGGCCGACCCCGCGCCGGCGCGCGGACGGCGATCCTTCCTGGCGATATGTTCGACGGCCACTTAGACGATCCCCTTTTCGTTCAATGTCTGGATATCCCCCGCCGACAGGCCCAGTTCCTGCTCCAGCACCTCGCGGGTATGCTGGCCCAGGAAGGGCGGCGCGCTATAGTCCGCCACCGGCTTGCCGCCGAAGCGGATCGGGTTGGCGATGACGCTGACCGTGTCGACGCCGGCGCGGTCGATGTCGACGCGCAGGTTGCGATGCCTGACCTGCGGGTCCTCGAACGTCTGGTCCAGCGTATAGACCGGCGCGCACATCACGTCGGCCGCGACCAGCCGGTCATACCATTCGCGCACCGTCGCGGTGCCGAACCGTTCGTTGAGGATCGCGGCGAGCGCATCGACATGGGCATAGCGTTCGGCGCGCGAGGCGAAGCGCGGATCATCCTTCAGCGCGGGCAGGCCGATGGCGTTGCACAGCCGTTCGAACTGTTCGTTCGCGGTCGCCTGCATCTGCAGCAGCCCATCGGAACAATGGAAGATTTCCGAGGGCGCCGACCCGTAGGCGCGCGCCCCCAGGCGCGTGGGCACCCGGCCGCTGGCGAACATTTCCAGCGCGGCCGGCGCGATCGCGGCGAGCGAGGAATCGAGCAGCGCGACGTCGATGCACTGGCCGCCCTTGCCCTGCACTTCCCGGGCCCGCAGCGCCATCAGCATCGCGTTGGCGGCGAACAGGCCGGTGATCATGTCGGATATCACGACGCCGATCCGCTGCGGCAGCCGGTCGGGCTCGCCGGTCAGGCTCATGAGGCCGCTCATCGCCTGGAAGATCGCGTCGGTCCCCGGCCGGCTGGCATAGGGCCCGTCCTGGCCGAAGCCGGTCACCGACAGATAGATGAGGTCGGGATTGACGGCCTTCAGCGCATCATGGTCCAGCCCATATTTCTTGAGCGTGCCGACCTTGAAATTCTCCACCACGATGTCGCTGCCGCGCGCCAGATCCTTGATGATCTTCTGGCCTTCGGGCTGGCGGATATCGACCGTGATCGACCGCTTGTTGCGATTGACCGATCGATAGTTGGAGGATTCCACGCACTCGCCGCCCTGCGCGTCGCGCACCGTGCGCGGCGCATAATGGCGGAAATCGTCGCCATGGCCGGGCCGCTCCACCTTGATGACGTCGGCGCCCATGTCGGCCAGGATCTGCGTCGCGAAGGGCGCGGCATAGAGCCGGCCCAGCTCCAGGATCCGCACGCCGGCAAGGGGGCGCAGCGCGCTCTCCTCGCTGTGGGCGGAACCGGGCTGGATCGGGTCGGTCATGCTGGACGATCTCACTGTAAAAAGGAGGCTCGCCGCGCGCCCTGTCGGCGCCCGGCGATCAGCCGCACCGGCGGCCGTTTTCCTGCATCCTGTTTACTCCATGCCGGCCCGCCGGCCTAGGGCAGCGCTGCCCCTTATTACATATGTGACAAGGCCGTCGCCGTTGTCGCATATGTGATAAGCCGCCTACTTGCCTTTGAAATCACCCTTGCGCTTCTCGACAAAGGCCTTGGTCGCTTCCTTGAAGTCGTCCATCTTCATGCTGTAGGCCTGATAGGCGACCGAGGTTTCGAACGCCGCGCCGGTCATCTGCTTCAGCGCCACGTTGAGCGACGCCTTGGTATAGTTGATCGCATGGCTCGGCATGTCGCACAGCCGCCGCGCGATGGTCGCGACATGGTCGTCCAGCTGGTCGTCGGGCAGCACCCGGTTGATGAGGCCCAGCTCCATCGCGTCCGCCGCGGATACCGGGTCGCCCAGCAGCAGCGCCTCCTTGGCGCGGCGGAACGCGCCCATCGCCGGCCACAGCAGCACGCCGCCATCGCCCGCCACCATGCCCAGCTTCACATGCGGGTCGCAGAAGCGCGCATCCTCCGACGCATAGACCAGGTCGGCGGCGAGCGCGAGCGTCAGGCCGATGCCATAGGCGACGCCGCGCACCTTGGCGATCACCGGCTTTTCGCAGTCGATGATGCTCATCGCATGCTTCTTCGCCTTGCGCGTCAGGGCGAAGAGCGGGCTCGGCCCGTCATCGCGCTTTTCCAGCCGGCTGGTATCGGCGCCCGCGCAGAAATCCTTGCCCTCGCCCTGCAGGACGATGACCTTGACCTCGTCATCCTGCCAGACATCGTCCCAGATGGTGGTGAGTTCCTGGCTGATCGCCGGGGTGGTCGCGTTGCGGCGGCCGGGGTTGGACAGGGTGATCGTCATCACCCCGTCCTGCTTGTTCAGCAGCAGCCCGGTGTAGCGGCTATAGTCGTAAGTCCCGTCCATCAAAGCCTCGCCGGTTACCTGAAGCCCAGGATCGCCCCATTGGATTTCGTCACCCCGTGGGGTCCCGCTTATTTTCGCGCAATAGCCGAAGACCAAAGCGGAATTCCGTGTCGAAGGGTCCGGGATGACGATAACATCATATGGGCAATCCCGCCCCCATCAGATCGGATAAAGCTGCCCGGTAATCTGCCGCGCCTCGTCCGACGCCAGGAAGCAGACCAGGTTCGCCACGTCCTCGGCCATGGTCGACCGGCCGAGCAGGTTGCTCGACTCCATCGCCGTCACCTGTTCCTTGGTGAACAGCTTCTGCAGGCTGGGCGTCAGGATGGCGCCGCAGACCAGCGCGTTGACGCGGATATTATGCTTGCCCAGCTGCGCCGCCGAATAGAGCGTCAGCGTGTTGAGCGCACCCTTGCTCGCGCCATAGGCGGTCAGCATGTCGGGCAGGCCCTTGGTGCTGGCGCCCGAGGACATGTTGATGATGACGCCGCCGCCCTGGGCGATCATGTGCGGGATCACCGCCTGCGACATCAGCATGGGTCCGCGCGTGTTGACCGCGAAGATCTTGTCCCAATGCTCGACATTCATGTCGGCGAGCGTGGTGTCCTGCGGATAGATGACCGGGTCGTTCAGCACCGCATTATTGTGCAATATGTCGATCCGGCCGAACGCCGCCATGGTGTCGGCGGCCAGCGTCCGGATGCTGTCGACGCTTTCCATGTCCGTGCGGAAGGCGCGGGCGGTGAAGCCCTGCCCGCGCAGCCGCTCGGCCGCCGCCTCCGCCGCGTCGAGATGCAGGTCGGCGAGCGCGACCGCCGCGCCCGCGCGCGCCAGCCTTTCGCCCGTCGCCGATCCGATGCCGCCACCGCCGCCGGTGACGATGGCGACCTTGCCCGCCAGATTTCCGCTCATATCCACTCCATGTTCCGGCATCGATCCCTATGCCCGGTCGTCCTTACAACTGGTTGCCCGTGCCCGACGCGTGCTTGGCCGCGACATAGCCCCACACGAAGGAGGGACCCACGCTCGACCCCGCGCCCGGATAATAGCGGCCCATGACCGACGCCGACGAGGTGCCGGTGGCGTAGAGGCCGGGGATCACCGATCCGTCCTCGCGCAGCACCCGTGCCTTGTCGTCGGTGATGACGCCGCCATAGGTGCCAAGGTCGCCCGGATAGACGCGCGAGGCATAATAGGGCGCGGTGTCGATCGCGCCGAAGCCCTGCAGCGGCTTGTGCACCACATCGCCCAGGAAATTGTCATAGGCGCGCCCGGCGCGATTGAATTCGCTGTCATGGCCGGCATAGGCGTCGGCATTGACCTTGTCGACGGTGGCGCGCAGTACCGCCGGATCGACGTTGATCTTGGTGGCCAGCTCCTCGATCGTGTCGCCCTTCAACAGGAAGCCGGAATCGAACCATTCCTGCGGCAGCGCGGAGCCGGGCATCCTTTTGCAGAACATGTAGGTCTTCATGTAATGGCCATCGACGATCCACCAGCTGGGAACAGCCGGCACGGTCTCGTTCCGCCTCAGCTGGTTCTGGCAGAATTCCATGTAGGAACCGCTCTCGTTCATGTAGCGCTTGCCGGTCTGGTCGACCACGATCGAGTGCGGCTTTGCGATGTCCAGCTGGCTGCCGACATTGGAAATGACGATGCCGTCGCCATGGGTATTTTCCTCGCCCGGCGGGATGACATGCTGATGGCCCACGCGCTCGTTCATCTGCGCGACGGCGGCGCCCTTGGCCATCATCTCGCGCAGCATCTCGCCGGTGTCGCCCGGCGCCGCGCCGGTCCACAGCACCGACGTGCCGGGCGCATATTGGTCGCGCATTTCCTGGTTCTGGGCAAAGCCGCCGGCGTTGATGAGCACGCCCAGCTTCGCGCCGATGCGCCAGTCGCGGCCGTCCTTCTTGATGACGACGCCCTTCACCGCGCCTTCCTCCATGATGAAGGATTCGACCCCGGCATTGACGCGGATGTCGGCGCCCGACTTGAGCGAGGCCTGGAGCATGCGACCCTGGAGCGCGCGGCCCGCGGTCGCCCATTGCTTGCCGGTCAGCTTGGCCATGATGGTCCGCATGCCGACTTCCAGCATCTTCTTCTTGCCTTTCCACGTCCGGTTGAACGTCGCCAGGATGAAGGTGTCGTCCAGCACGGCGGGAATGTTGAGCGCGCTCGGCCGCAGCTTGTCCTTCCATTCGCCCAGTTCGTTGACGTCGAACAGTTCGGCCGACACGCAGCGGCCCGGCGCCGACCCGCCCGGCCGGTCATCATAATAATCGGGCCAGTAAGGCGGGCGGCGCAGCTTCACGCCCTGGTTCATCAGGAAGCTGACCATCCGGCCGCCCTCGGTCACATAGGTCGACAGCCGTTCCTGAGTCGCGCCGGGCGCGTCGATCGACGATCCCGCCGTCGCGTTGAGGTAGGTCATGGACTTTTCATGACTGTCCTCGACCCCGTCCTTGGCCATCAGCGGGTTGTTGGGCAGCCACATCACGCCGCCCGAACGGGCGGTGGTGCCGCCGACATATTCGGTCTTTTCCAGCACGACCACGCTCTTGCCCGCCGCGCGCATGACCAGCGCCGCGCACATCGATCCGCCGCCGCTGCCCACCACGACGAAATCGAATTCCTCGTCGAAACCGTTACCCGCCATCGGCACCACTCCTGTCTACATCCTCGGCTGGCCTTGCCCGGGCGGACGTTTTCCCTCGCCCCGCCAGCCGCCGTCGAGCAATACATAGCCGTTGCATCGCGCAGATTTCAATTTAAATATGAATCTCGTTCGGAATCCAACCGGGGGGCCCGCGCCTGTTGTTTCTTCGCGTGCCGGGCGCCGCCGTCATCACTAAGGACTATGCAGACATGGCCACTGAAATCCTCCTTCCCAAGATCGGCTTTTCGATGACCGAAGGCGTGCTCGCCGAATGGCTGGCCGAAGACGGCGCCGCCATCAGCGAAGGGCAGCCGCTCTTCTCGATCGAAAGCGACAAGTCGACCAACGAGGTCGAGGCCCCCGCCTCGGGCGTGCTGCGCATCGCCGCCCAGCCGGGCGAAACCTATGAGGTCGGCGCGGTGCTCGGCACCATCGAATAAGCGCGCGCTGGAGCCACGACATGTCAGACAAGCCCGATTACACCGCCCCCTTCGCGCCCTTCGGCGCCACCCAGACGGCCGAGCGCACCCGTTTCCAGAAGGTCGTCGCCAAGACGATGAGCGCCAATGCGGCGACCATCCCGCACGTCACCCATTGCGACGATGTCGACGTCACCGGCCTGGAACGGCACCGCAAGGCGATGGACCCGGCGGCCAAGGCGTCGCCGCTCATCTTCCTGATCAAGGCGGTGGTCGACGCGCTGGCCGCCTTCCCGCAGTTCAACGCCTCGCTCTCGCCCGATGGCGAGGCGCTGGTGCTGAAGCAATATTTCCACATCGGCATCGCCGTCGACGGGCCGCTCGGCCTGCTCGTGCCGGTGCTGCGCGACTGCGACCAGAAGGACTTGCCCACGCTCAGCGCCGAACTCAAGGAGGTGAGCGCCCAGGCGCGGGCCAAGGGCCTGCCGCTCGCCGCCATGTCGGGCGGCTGCTTCACCATCTCGTCGCTGGGCGGCATCGGCGGCACCTATTTCACGCCGATCATCAACGCGCCAGAAGTGGCCATCCTGGGCGTCACCGGCATCCAGACCAAGCCGGTCTGGAACGGCGACAGCTTCGAGCCGCGCCAGATCCTGCCGCTCTCGCTCAGCTACGACCATCGCGTCATCAACGGCGCCGACGCCGCGCGCTTCGTGCGCCATATCGGCACCAGCCTCGCCCAATGGGACGCAGCCTGACAGAGGGTAGCGCGCCCCCTCCCCTCCTCACCCTGGCTTGCGCCCCTGGTGAGGCGGGGAGGACGCACCAGGCCGGCGAAAAAGGCTTGATCTCCAATTCATTGTCCGCTTCCCTTTCGCCAAGGAACTTTTTCGGCACAGTTGCGTAACAGTCTCGCAGGGACCGGGGACAGTGCGCAGGGGGAATGGATGCGATCAAGGGCGGCCGTCTGCACGGCGCTTTGGAGTGCGGCGGGATTGCTGGGCGCTCATGCGGGCCAGGCCTGGGCGCAGAGCATCGACGAACTGCGCGACATGCCGATTTCGGCGCTGTCCCGGCTCGACGTCACCTCCGTCACCCGCTCCACCGCCGCGCTCGCCGATGCGCCCGCCTCCATCTATGTCATCACCCATGACGACATCGTCCGCTCCGGCACGCTGACGCTGGCGGGCATATTGCGCCTCGCCCCCAATCTGCAGGTCATGCGCGGCGGCCCCAACGACACCGTCATCACCGCCCGGGGCCTGGGCGGCAACGAAGGCGCGCAGAGCTTTTCCAACAAGCTGCTGGTCCTCATCGACGGACGCACCGTTTACTCGCCACTTTATTCAGGCGTTTACTGGGACATGCAGGACGTCCTGCCCGAAGATGTCGATCGGATCGAGGTGATTTCCGGCCCCGGCGCGACGCTGTGGGGGTCCAACGCGGTCAACGGCGTCATCAACATCATCACCCGCGACGCCGGCGCGTCGCAGGGGCTCTACGGCACCGCCGTCGCCGGCAACAGCACCTATGATCTCGGCCTGCGCTATGGCGGCCAGGCGGGCGATCGGGTCAATTACCGCCTCTTTGCCAAGCGGCACGAAAATTTCGAAAGCAGCAAGGACGCCCACGACGGCAACCGCCGCACCCAGGTCGGCTTCCGCGTCGACTGGACCGCCTCGCCGCAGGACGCGATCATGGTGCAGGGCGACGCCTATTATGGATCGCGGTCGCAGGGCAGCGCCGCGAACGAGGCCTTTTACGGCTATGACCTGCTCGGCCGCTGGCACCATAGCGCCGCGTCGGGCGCCACGCTGCAGGTGCAGGCCTATTACGACCATACGGCGCGCGAGATCGATCATGACGGCGGCCGCTTCGCGCTCGATACCTTCGACGTGGAGGCGCAATATGCCTTTTCCGCCGGTGCCCATGCCTTCGTGCTGGGCGGCGGCGCGCGGGCCAGTCTCTATGAGATAGAGAATATCCCCGGCCTGCTGTTCGTGCCCGACCGGCGCACGCTCTACCTCGCCAACATCTTCGCGCAGGACAGCATCACCCTGACCCCTCGGCTGACCGCGACCGTCGGCGCCAAGCTGGAAGAGCGCACCTATACCGACTTCACCCTGCTGCCGAGCGCGCGCCTGTCGTGGAAGCCGACCGACGCCACCCTGATCTGGGGCGCGGTATCGCGCGCCGTGCGGGCGCCGACGCCGTTCGACCGGGACGTGGTCGAATCGGTGGGGTCGACGGTATTCCTGACCGCGCTCGAAAGCTTCCGTTCGGAAAAGCTGACCGCGCTGGAACTGGGCACCCGGCTGATGCCGTCGCGCACCATGTCGCTGTCGCTGTCGGGCTTCTACAATATCTATGACGACCTGCGCACGGTCGACCCCGCGCCCGGCGGCTTCCTGCCCCTGCGCTGGGGCAACGGGATCAAGGGCGACAGCTACGGCTTCGACGCCTGGGCGGACATTCGCCTGGCCGACTGGTGGCGGGTGAAGCCGGGCTACAGCCTGCTCATCCAGAAATTCCGCTTCAAGCCGGGCGCCGTCGCCCTGATCGGCACGTCGCAGGTCGGCAATGATCCGCGCCATCGCGCGTCGCTGCGATCGTCGATGGACCTCGGGGGAGGGATCAAGGCCGACGCCGACCTGCGCTATGTCAGCGCCCTGCCCGACCCGCATGTGCCGGGCTATGTGGAGCTGGGCGCGCGGCTCGGCTGGCAGTTCAGCGAGCGGGCGGAACTGTCCGTCTCCGGCTTCAACCTGCTCCACCGCCGCCATCTGGAGCTGCCCGCATCGCAGGCCGCCCCGCTGCGACGCAGCGTGTTCCTGGCGCTGAAATGCACGCTCTGACGCGCCCGCCACCGACGCGCCGGACGCGACGACGAGGCTGGGCCCGGCTTGGCCTGCTGCTGGCGGGCGCGCTCATCGCCCAGCCGGGCGAAGCCACGCCGTCCACGGCGCTGGAACAGGCGGTCAAGGCGAGCTTCCTGTTCAAGTTCGCGCCATTCGTCGAATGGCCGCCCACCGCCTTCAGCGCGGGCGACAAGGCGTTCCTGATCTGCGTGGCAGGCGAGGATCCGTTTGGCAGCGTGCTCGACGATGTCGTGCGCGGCCAGCGCATGGCGAACCGCCCGGTGCGGGTGCGCCGCCTGGGGCCAACCGGCAGCCCGACGGGATGCCATATGCTGTTCGCCGGACGATCGGCGGAAAGCGCCTACGCCCCCTTCGCGCCGCTCGCCGGCCAGCCGGTGCTGACCGTGTCGGACCGGAATGGCGGCCCGACCGGCGCGATGATCCAGTTCGTCATGCAGGCCGGGCGCGTGCGCTTCCAGATCGACGATGGCGCGGCGCGCGCCTGCAAGCTCAAGATCAGTTCCAAATTGCTGGCGCTGGCCGTCGCGGTGGACAGAAAATGACCGGCGCCGCAGAACCCGCCCCCTCGCCCGCGGCCGCGCCCAGGAGCCGCGCCCACACGCTGATCGCGCAGATGGCGACGCCGCTCGCCGCCGTGCTGATCGCGCTGCTGCTGCTGGCGGCGGGCCTCGCCTCGGCCTTCCAGCTCGAACGGGTCGGCCAGATCGAAAAGATCCGCCAGATCACGGTCCAGGCGCAGACCCTGGCCAGCGGCATCGCCGCGCCGCTCGCCTTCGACGATGATGTCGCGCTGCAGGAATATCTCAATGCCCTGCGCGCCGATCCGCAGATCATCGCGGCGGGCGCCTATCATCCGGATGGCACCTTGGTGGCGGGCTTTTCCCGTCCGCCCGCGCGCGTGCCCGCCCGCATCGCCCAGGTGCAGGCACGCGTCGTGGACAATGCCCTGATCGTCACCGCGCCGGTGATGCAGGGCCAGACCCGGCTCGGCGCGGTCTATCTGCAATCGACGATCGACAGCCTGTCGCGCCGCGTCACCCGCTATCTCGGCATCGCCGTCATCGTCGTGCTCGCCGCGCTGCTCATCGTCGTGCTGGCGACATCCTATTCCTCGCTGCGCAAGGCGCATCAGGAATTGCAGGCAGAAATCACCAGCCGCCAGCAGGCCGAAGAGGCGCTGCGCCAGTCGCAGAAGATGGAGGCGATGGGCCAGCTTACCGGCGGCGTCGCGCATGACTTCAACAATCTGCTGATGGTCGCGTCGGGCGGGCTCGACCTGATGGAGCGCACCACCGATCCGGCCCGCCTCGCCAAGCTGAAGGCCGGCATCCGCCAGGCGGTCGACCGGGGCGCGAAGCTGACGCAGCAGTTGCTCGCCTTTTCCCGCCGCACCCCGCTCAAGCCCGAGGTCGTCGACCTGCGCGAACGGGTGCACGGCATGGACGCGCTGCTCGAACGGTCGCTGGGCGAAAGCATCCGCATCGCCATGCACCTGCCCGCCGACCTGTGGCCGGTGGAGGTCGACGCGTCGGAACTGGAAGTCGCGATCCTCAACATCGCGCTCAACGCCCGCGACGCCATGCCCAAGGGCGGCGTCATCGTCATCGAGGGCGTGAACCTGCCCGGCGGGCAGGACGAGGCGGGCGACCGCATCCGCCTGGCGATCACCGACAGCGGCAGCGGCATCGCGCCGGACCAGGTCGCGAAGATCTTCGAACCTTTCTACACGACCAAGGCGGTGGGCCAGGGCACGGGGCTGGGCCTGAGCCAAGTCTATGGCTTCACGCGCGCATCAGGGGGCGAAGTGCTGGTCGACAGCCTGGTCGGCCAGGGCACGACCATCAGCCTGCTGCTGCCGCGATCGCTGCTCTCGCCCCAGTTGAAGGACGGCGGCGTCCATGCCGTGACCGCGCTCGGCCGGCATCGCATCCTGCTGGTCGAGGATGACGACAGCGTCGCCGCGACCGTCGGCGGCATGCTCGACGAACTGGGGTATGAAAGCGAGCGGGCCGATAGCGGCGACGCGGCATTGCAGCGGCTGCGGCGGGGGCCCGATTTCTCGCTGGTCCTGTCCGACATGATCATGCCGGGCGATGTCAGCGGGCTCGACCTTGCCCGGCAGGTCGGACGGCAATGGCCGGCGCTGTCGACCATGTTGATGACCGGCTACAGCGCAGCCGCCGCTTCGGCCGCCAAGGAAGGCGTGCGCCTGCTGTCCAAGCCCTTTTCGATCGAGGAATTGTCGGTCCAGATCATGGCGGCGCTGGACGAGGGGCGGCCGGCTTAGGCGCGGGTTCATCGTTTCCCGGCGAAGGCCGGGGCCCAGTCGCGAGGTTGGAACTGGACCCCGGCCTTCGCCGGGGAACAAGGGGGATCGCCCCCCTTCTAGCTTGCTCCGTTCGCTTCGAGCGCAGTCGAGAAGCCGGCAGGCTGCGTATCGGTTTCTCGACTGCGCTCGAAACGAACGGGGATGGAGCGAGCCCAAGCGTCGTCAATCCGCCTTAACAAGCAAGAGAAACTCTATGGCTGGGCCGCCTTGCGGCTGAGCAGCGCCGATCGCAGGCACTGGCATACAAGCTCGTCGCGCTGGTTGAGAAGCTCGTGGCGGAAGGTGACGATCCCCGCCCCCGGTCGCGACTGCGACGCGCGCAGCTCCACCACCTCGCTGGTCGCGCGCAGCGTGTCGCCGATGAAGACGGGCTTGGGCATGACCAGCTTGTCATAGCCCAGATTGGCGACCAGCGTGCCCAGCGTCGTGTCGGCGACGCTCAAACCCACCATCAGCGCGAAGGTGAAGGTGCCGTTGACGAGGATCTGCCCGAATTCCGACGCCCGCGCCGCCTCCGCATCGATATGCAGCGGCTGGGGATTATGCGTCATCGTCGAAAAGAGGAGATTGTCCGTCTCCGTCACCGTGCGGCGGATGTCGTGAGCCAGGCGATCGCCCAGCTGCCATTCGTCGAAATGCCTGCCTGCCATATTTTTCCCTTCCCGCATCCGTCATGCTGAACCTGGTTCAGGATGACGTCCTAAGCCTCGATCCGCGCGAGCAGCGCTTCCACCTGCACCTGCGCGCCGGGCGACGCGTGAAGTTCCGCGACGGTGCCGTCGAAGGGGGCGGTCAGCGTGTGTTCCATCTTCATCGCCTCCAGCGTCAGCAGCTTCTGCCCCTTCGCCACGCGGTCACCAGCCGCCACCTCCACCGCGATGATGCGGCCGGGCATGGGCGAGAGGATCGCGCCGTCCCCTGCCCCACCGCCATGGACGCCGTCCTTGCGCCAGGGCGTCAGCCGCCAGGCCTGCCCCTGTTCGGTGACGAAGGCGCACGGTGCCGGCGCGTCGCTGCCGCCGGTCAGCGCCACCTCCACCGGCTCGCCGTCGAGGCAGAAGCGGGCGGTCGCGCGCGGCGCGGCGTTGAGGCGGAAGCCGGCAAAGCCGCTGGCCTGGACCAGCCGCGCCGCCGCCGCGCTCAAGGCCTGCGCCGAAGGAACGGGCGGCTCGGCCATCGCTTCGCCGTCGCGGCCGATCAGCCCGGTATCGACATCGCCCGCGATGAAGGCGGGATGGGCGAGCGCCTTCACCAGGAAGCTGGCGTTGGTGCGGACCGGCCAGACCGCGCTGTCGGCCAGCATCGCGCCCAGCCGCCGCCGCGCCTCTTCGCGGTCGGCGCCATGGGCGATCACCTTGGCGATCATCGGGTCGTAAAAGGGTGAAACCTCCCCGCCCTGCTCGACGCCGGTGTCGATCCGCCCGCCCGGCCCCCTGCCGAAGCGGAGCAGGTCGAGCCGGCCGATGCTGGGCAGGAAGCCGCGCGCCGGGTCCTCGGCATAAAGGCGCGCCTCCATCGCCCAGCCATTGATCGACAGTTCATCCTGCCGCCTGGGCAGCCTCTCCCCGCTCGCCACGCGCAGCTGCCATTCGACCAGGTCGACGCCGGTGATCGCCTCTGTCACCGGATGTTCGACCTGCAGGCGGGTGTTCATCTCCATGAACCAGATGCGGTCGGCGCGCAGCCCGTCCGAAGCGTCGGCGATGAATTCGATCGTGCCCGCGCCGACATAGTCGACCGCGCGCGCGGCATCGACGGCGGCGGCGCAGACGGCGGCGCGGGTCGCCGCGTCCATGCCAGGCGCGGGCGCTTCCTCGATCACCTTCTGGTGGCGGCGCTGGAGCGAACAGTCGCGTTCGAACAGGTGGACGACCTCGCCATGGCTGTCGCCGAAGACCTGCACTTCGATATGGCGGGGGCGCTGGATATATTTTTCGATCAGCACATGGGCGTTGCCGAAGCTCGCCGCCGCCTCGCGCTGGCAGGAGGCGAGCGCGTCGGCGAAGTCGCTCGCCCGTTCGACCAGCCGCATGCCCTTGCCGCCGCCGCCCGCGACCGCCTTGATCAGCACGGGATAGCCGATCTTGTCGGCCTGGCCCGCGAGGAAGGCGGGGTCCTGATCCTCGCCCATATAGCCCGGCGTCACCGGCACGCCGGCCTTCGCCATCAGCGCCTTGGCCGCGTCTTTGAGGCCCATGGCGCGGATGCTTGCCGGATTGGGGCCGACCCAGACGATCCCGGCGTCGAACACCGCCTGGGCGAAATCGGCATTTTCCGAGAGGAAGCCATAACCGGGATGGATCGCCTCCGCGCCGGTCGCCCTGGCGGCGTCCAATATCCGGTCCGCGACCAGATAGCTGTCGCGCGCCGGACTGGGGCCGACACGCACCGCCTCATCGGCCTCTCGCACATGCAGAGCGCCGGCGTCGGCGTCGGAATAGACGGCGATGGTGCGGACGCCAAGCCGTCGCGCGGTGCGGATGACCCGGCAGGCGATCTCGCCGCGATTGGCAATGAGGAGGGATTTAAGCATGACCGTCTCCCATATTCCTCACATCCGGAACACCCCGAAGCGGGGTGCCTCCGCGATCGGTGCATTGAGCGTGGCGGCGAAGGCGAGGCCCAGCACGTCGCGGGTCTGCGCCGGGTCGATGATGCCGTCGTCCCACAGCCGTGCGGTGGCGTGGTAGGGATTGCCTTCATCCTCATATTTCTGGCGGATCGGCTGCTTGAACGCCTCGGCTTCTTCGGGCGTCCATTTCGCGGCGTCGCGGTGGACGGTCGCCAGCACGCTCGCCGCCTGCTCGCCGCCCATGACGGAGATGCGCGCATTGGGCCAGCTGAAGAGGAAGCGCGGGCCATAGGCGCGGCCGCACATGCCGTAATTGCCCGCGCCGAAGCTGCCGCCGATCAGCACGGTGATCTTGGGCACCTGCGCGGTGGCGACGGCGGTCACCATCTTCGCGCCATGCTTGGCGATCCCTTCCGCCTCATATTTGCCGCCGACCATGAAACCGGAGATATTCTGGAGGAACAGCAGCGGCACGCGCCGCTGGCAGGCGAGTTCGATGAAATGCGCG
>DATEJA010000156.1:0-12542 GCA_035278405.1 Sphingobium sp.
CGGATCATCCTCACCGCCCGCGACGGCAACGCGCTGGGCGTGGCGATCCTGTCGTCAGATATGGGCAAGCTCTACGTCGCCCTCGCCCAGGCGATCGAACGACTGCGGCAGTAAGGACGTCGGCTGGCGGGGGCGAGGAGCCGGCATCCGCTTAACCTCATGCGGAAACAAGTTCACATGACGGGTGAGGGTAGGTCGGCAGACGACCACCTAAAGATATTCCCCTCCCGCAGGCGGAGGGGTTAGGGTGAGCGCGAGCGGAGCGAGCTTCAGCACAAGCCTTTGATAAAAAATCCAGAAGTTGCGCCAGCGGCCCACTGGGGAGTGGTTTCAAACCACCCAAATGCCGCCAAATCCCTCAAGCCGCCAGCCGCAAGAAGGGCACCGGCTCCGTCGACCGCAGTACGATCGGTTTCCCCTCCGACGCCTGGAACAACTCGCCATCCAGGATCACGCTGCTGTGATCGCCTTCGATCCGGATGACATCCCCCTGTTCCAGGTGGATCCCCTGCATCTGCGCCTTGCCCACGCGCCGGGTGATGCTCGCCCAGCCCAGGCGCAGCAGCGCCGGCAGGCTCTGGTCCACCGCCATCAGCTTCATGTTGCCACGCCGGCTGTCGCCCGGTTGCACGCCCAGCAGCAACCGCTCCAGCGTCGTCACGATCAGCACGGCGAAGCGCCCGGCAAGCTGCCCTTCGCGGATCAGCGAGATCCGCACCGGCCGGCTCGACTGCGGCAGGAAGCGCGCCCGGATGCCGAACACCAGCGACACCAGCACCGCGATCACCGTCAGGAAATGGCTAAGGCCGTTGGACAGCCCGAGTGGATAGATTTGGTTGCGGCAGTAGAGCATGTAATCGGCGAGCCCCGCTCCGCCCAAGAACATGC
The DNA here is from genome assembly GCA_035278405.1 of Sphingobium sp. Lineage (GTDB taxonomy): Bacteria > Pseudomonadota > Alphaproteobacteria > Sphingomonadales > Sphingomonadaceae > Sphingobium. Next base: position 889 of record DATEJA010000156.1, read on the forward strand.
CCAGCACCGGCCGGCTGTCTGCGCCCCCATCGCTCAGCGCGATCAGTTCGCGGGCGACGACATGGTCGTTGAGCCCCACCTTGGCGATCTGGACGATCTTTTCCAGCGCCTTGATCGGATCGCCATGGATGCCAAGGTCCAGCGCGATGAGGTTGGTCTTGCCGTTCGGCAGCACCGCGATCGGCGGGACGCGGCCCTTGAAATGCTCGCCCTGATACAGTTCGGTCAGCGCCGCCTGCACCGTGCCGTCGCCGCCATTGATCACGATGACGACGGGATCGACGCGGGCGATGGTCTGCAACGCCCGGCCGATCTGGTCGACATGCTCCACCTCATAATGGAAGATGTCGGGATTATTGGCGCAATAGCTGCGCACGCGCGGCAGGCTCTGCCGGTTGCCCGTCGATTTGGGGTTGGACAGGAGCGCGACGCGAACCATCGGCTCAGGACATATATTTGAGGTTGATCGTGATCCGCGTCACGCCCGGCCCCACGTTGAAAGCCGCCTTGTCGACCGAGGGCTTGCCCAGGTTGAAGATGCTGATCGACGGATTGTTGGAAAATCCGCCGCCATCGCGCGAAATGTCGGTCTTGCCGTTGCCGTTGCGGTCGTGCCGCACCGCAATGCCATATTTGCCCGGTTCGGGAACCGGCATGCAGAACCGCATGGCACCGTTGCTGAGATGCACCGCGCTGTCGATCCGGTTGAGCCAGGCACCCTTGGCGAGCCAGGCGCCGCGCGTCGCGGGGTAGGATTGCAGCCGCACCGTTCCCGTCGCGGCGGCGAAGCCGCGCACGTCGACCAGAACCGCCGGCCCCTTGGCGGAACCGACGCAGCGGTCGAGATCATTGTGGATCTCCTGACCATGGGCGATCGCCGGGGAGGCAGCGAACAAGGCCCCCATCGACAGCAGGCCCACGACAAATTTCAACATGACCATCCAACTCCGTGAAGCTATAGCCGCCCGAAAGACCCGGACGGCGAGCCCCTGTTCGCCCCCGCGAAAGCACTCCGTCATTCCGCTATGGGGGCGGTTTGCGGCCAAATCATGGTGATGGGACGACCACATATAGAAATGCTGACCGCCACCGACCGATATCTCGCCCGCCTGATTGCCCTGCCGATGTTCGGCACGCTGGTGATTTCCGCGATGCTGCTTGTGCTCGACAAGATGCTCAGCCTGTTCGACTTCGTCGCGGCCGAAGGCGGGCCGGTCAGCGTCGTGTGGCGGATGCTGGCGAACATGATGCCCGAATATCTGTCGCTCGGCATCCCGATCGGCCTGATGCTGGGCATCCTGCTTGCCTTCCGCAAGCTCGCGCTCTCCTCCGAACTCGACGTGATGCGCGCGGTCGGCCTGTCCTACGGTCGGCTGCTGCGCGTGCCCTATATGTATGCGATCGCGCTGGCGCTGCTCAATTTCGGCATCGTCGGCTTCGTCCAGCCGCTGTCCCGTCACGCTTATGAGGCGCTGCGCTTCGAGTTGCGGTCGGGCGCGCTGGGCGCATCGATCAAGGTCGGCGAATTCACCAGCCTCGGCAAGCGGATGACGCTGCGCATCGAACGCAGCCTGGATGAAGGCCGCAACCTTCAAGGCATCTTCGTGCGCGCCCTGGGCAAGAAGGGGCAGACCGTCGCCGTCACCGCCGCGCAGGGCAGCTTCCTGGCGACGGACGATCCCGACACGATCATCTTCCGCCTGCGCGACGGCGTGCTGGTGAACGACGCGCCCCAGTTCAAATCGCCGCGCATCCTGTCCTTTTCCAGCCATGACCTGCCGATCGATCTGCCGCAGATCGAACGCTTTCGTGGCCGCGACGTCGATCGGGAAAAGACGATCCCCGAACTGGCGGTGATGGGCCATGATCCCACCACCCCCGAAAAACTGCGCAACGAAATCCGCGCCAACTTCCATTTCCGCATGGTGGAAGTGGCGATGATGCTGCTGCTCCCGCTCGCCGCGCTCGCCTTCGCCATCCCGCCCAAGCGTTCCACCTCGGCGCTCGGCGTATTCCTCTCGATCGTCTTCATCGTGACCTATCACAAGATCAACGAATATGGTCAGGGCGTCGGCGCTCTGGGCAAGGTCGACCCGATCATCGCGCTGTGGGGCCCGTTCCTGCTCACCGCCGGCCTCATCCTGTGGATGTATCATGTCGTCGCGCACCGGCCGGGCGGGCAGCCGATCGCGGCGCTCGAATATGCCTTCGCCAAGATCGGCAAGCAGGTCGGCAGGCTGCTGCGTTTCGGCCGTCGGCGGCGGCGCGGCCATGCCATGAGCCAAGGAGCGGCCTGACCCCATGCAGTTCGATTTCTTCCCGTCGCGCCAGATCAGCTGGTACATGGCCCGGCTGTTCCTGACGCGGACCTTCGCCGTGCTGACGCTGCTCGTGGTGGTGCTCCAGACGCTCGACCTGCTCGGCGAATCGGGCGACATCCTCGCCTATGCGGGCAATGGCGACGCGCAGCTCTGGCATTATGTCGCCTTGCGCGCGCCGCAGATCGTCGCGCGTTTCCTGCCCTTTTCGGTGCTGCTCGGCACGCTCATCATGCTCGCCAGCCTCAACCAGAATAGCGAGATCATCTCGATGAAGGCGGCGGGCCTGTCCGCGCACCAGATATTGGCGCCGCTGGTCGCCTCGGCGCTGGGCGTGGCGCTCATCAGCTTCGCCTTCAATGAACGGGTCGTCGCCCGCTCCACCGCGTCGCTCAGCGCCTGGCAGGCGGTCGATTATGGCCCGATCCCGCACGACAGCGGTATCAAGAGCAACCCTTGGGTCCGCGACGGCAACAATCTGGTCACCGCCGCGATCGTCGCCGGGCGTGGCAATGGCGTGCAATTGCGCAAGGTCGAGATCTTCAATCGCCTCAACAACAGCCTCACCACCATCGTGCGGGCGCCGCGCGGCCATTATGATGCGGCGAGCCGCAGCTGGGTGCTGGAAAATGCGCTCCAGTTCGACGTCGCCAGAGGCACCCAGCGACAAGTGGGCACCGTGCGCTTCGGCCGAGACATCCGGCCCGACCAGTTCACCCTGGCCAAGGTCGATCCCGACGCCATGACCTTCGACGAACTGCGCGCAGCCATTGGCGACTTGCGTGACGCCGGCCGTCCAACCGCCGAGCTGGAAGGCAGCCTGTGGCACAAGCTGTCCGGCCCGCTGTCCGCGCTGCTGATGCCGATATTGGGCTCGGTGGCCGCCTTCGGCCTCGCGCGGTCGGGCCATCTTTTCGTGCGCGCGGTCATGGGCATGGCGCTCGGCTTTGCCTATTTCGTCGCGGACAATTTCTCGCTCGCCATGGGCAATCTGGGCGCCTACCCGCCCATCCTGGCTGCCTGGGCTCCCTTCTTCCTGTTCCTGCTGCTAGGCGAAACCGTGCTGTTCCGCACGGAGGAATAGGGTCGAAGACGGCCATCGATGTTCGTTAGGGATGAATGGTGCTCCTGCGAAGGCAGGGCACGTAACGCCTAAGTCTGTAGGTGGCAGCAATCTTGCCCCTACCTCAACCCCGCCCCATCGTGCTCCGCGCGATCTTGCCGACCAGCGGCCACATGCCGGCATAATTCCCCCGCCGATAGGGCGAATCATCCCCCAGCGTCGCCATCAGCCGTGCATGGGCCTTGCCCAGGGCATGATAGGGAACGCTCGGCAGCAGATGATGCAGCGCATGGTAGCGCAGTCCCACCGGCGCCCAGATCGCGGCCAGCGGAGAGGGCGGCGGCACATTGACCGAATCCAGATATTGCGCGGTCACCGTCATCGCCTCGCCCTCATTCTCCCAGAGATGCGCGACCAGCGTGCGCAGCTGGTTGATGACGGTCATGCCCGAATGAACGGCCATGTAGACGAGCAGCGGCTTCCAGCCGACCAGGAACACGCTGCTCAGCAGCGCCAGCGCGAACAGGCAGGCACCCGCCTCCTGCCACAGCCAGCGGCGGCGGAATTCTCCTTCCGGCGCGCGGCGGCGATAGGCCGGGTTGATCGACAGCGCCGAAAATTCCGCCACCACCTTGCGCCGCAACGGCGGCACGACCAGGCTGAGCGGCGTCAGCAGGCCGAAGCGCAACAGGACCCCCACCGGGGCCAGCGAAGCGATCAGGATGAACAGCGGCAGTGACCAGGGCTTCATCAACGCCAGCGGCAGATATTCCGGGTCGTTGGCGGTGCCGTAGCGGGTGCGGGCATGGTGCTGGGTATGCACATCCTCATACATGAAGGACGGGATCATCAGCGGGATGCCGACGATCAGATTCCAGGCCAGGCGAAAACCCGGCAGGGCACCTTTTCGAATATGGGTCAGCTCATGAATGAAGCTCGCCGCGCGATACAGCGCCAGCATCGCCACCAGGCCGCAGGCGACGGCGATCATGCCATTGTCGACCAGGATCGCGCCGGCCAGCGCGGCATAGCCGGCCAGGGCCGACCCCAGCATGTCGGGCCAGTAGATCGCCGGATTGGCGGTGGAATATTCGCGCGTCAGGTCGGCGGCGGCGCGCAGCATGGCCGCATCGTCGGCTATCGCCACACGGCCGCGCGCCGGGCCCGCAATGATGGGATCATGCACAGTCATGCAGGCGCTCCTAGCGGGCAAATGCGCTGAAATCGTGGCAAGGCGATGACAGTTTCGCCTTGGTGCCGCCATCCGGCAGGACCCTTGTTGACAATCGGGAAACAAGCGCCGAACTGCTCCCACCTCTTAGCGAAGGCTCAGCCGTGGCAAAATCCGATCTGGTGATTACCCCCGTTAGTTCCAAGGCCGATCGCAAGGCCTTCGTGGATCTGCCCTGGCGGCTCTATGCCAATGATCCCAATTGGGTGGCGCCGCTGAAGAATGAGGTTTACGGCCTCATCACGCCGGGGAAAAATCCCTTTTTCGGCCATGCCGAGGCGCAATATTTCCTCGCCCGGCGCGGCGACACGGTGGTCGGCCGCGTGTCGGCGCATATCGACCATCTCGCCCTGTCGATGCCGCCTGAACAGGGCATGGGCCCGGGCACCGGCAATTTCGGCCTGTTCGAGGCGGAGGATGCCGAAACCGGCGCCGCCCTGATCGCCGCGGCCGAAGCCTGGCTGCGCGCCAAGGGCATGACCCGGGTGCTTGGCCCCATTTCGCTCTCCATCTGGGAAGAGCCCGGCCTGCTGATCCAGGGCCATGACCATCCGCCCACGGTCATGATGGGCCACAACAGCCCCGCCTATCAGGCCATGGTCGAGCGCGCGGGCTACCGCCCCGTCAAGCAGCTCAAAACCTATGAGCTGGACATCAGCAAGCAGTTCCCGCCGCTGATCCAGCGGATCGTCGCCTCGGGCGAAAAAAATGACCGCATCCGCATCCGCAAGGCGGACAAGAGCAAGTTCGATCAGGAAGCGGCGCTGATCCTCTCCATCCTCAACGATGCCTGGGGTCGCAACTGGGGCTTCGTGCCGATCACGGACGAAGAAATCGCCTTCACCGGCAAGAAGCTCAAGCCCATCGTCTATGAGGACCTCATCATGGTCGCCGAACTGGACGGCGAGCCGGTCGCCTTCATGATGACCCTGCCCGACCTCAACGAAGCGATCGCGCCGCTCAATGGGTCGATGCTGCCCTTCGGCTGGGCGAAGCTGCTCTGGTGGCTGCGCAAGCCGAAGGTGCGCACGATGCGCGTGCCGCTGATGGGCGTGGTCCAGCGCCTGCAAGCCACGCGCATGGCCAGCCAGCTCGCCTTCATGATGATCGAATATATTCGCCGCAACGCGGTCGCGAACTATGGCGCCAGCCGGGGCGAAATCGGCTGGGTGCTCGACGACAATCAGGGCATGAACGCCATCGCCGACGCCATCGATAGCAAGGTGAACAAGATCTATCAGGTCTACGAAAAAGATCTGTAACGACAGCGCAACCTACTCCCTCTCCCCTTCAGGGGAGAGGGGAACGCGCTCACGGCTCTGCAGCCTTCCCCGGCTCGCTTCGCCCACCTCCCTCACCGCTTCAATATTTCCAGCGCCAGCACCGTCAGCGCCTCGCTCGCCGTGCCGATGACCTTGTCGGCCTCGGGCGCCCAGAAGGGGCTGTGAAGCGACGGCAGCGTGACCTGTCCGGCGGCCGCCTTCGCCATCTGGTCGGCCGGCACCCCGCCCACCCAGAAGATGAAGCTGTTGATGCTCTTGTCCGCGCGATAATAGCGGCCAAAATCCTCGCCTCCCATGGAGGGCTTGGCCTCGATCACCTTGCCGGCCGGAAAATGCGCCTTGAGCAGCGCCGCCATGTCATTGGCGAAGACCGGCGGGTTATAGGTGGACGGCGTGAACTCGTCCTTCACCGTGATGACGGGCACGCGATCGTCCGGCACGCCCGCCGCGATCGCCTCGCCGCGCGCGATGCGCTCGATCCCCTTGATCAGCCGTTCGCGCGTCTCGTCGGAATAGCTGCGCACCGTCAGCAGCAGCCGCGCCTCGTCGGGAATGACATTATGCTTGGCGCCCGCCACGAAGCTGCCGACCGTCACCACCGCCGGGTCGAGCGGATCCTGTTCCCGGCTGACCAGCGTCTGCAGCGCCGTCACAATCCGCGCGCCCAGCACGATGGGGTCGCGGGTCGTCTGCGGATAGGCCCCATGCCCGCCCGTTCCGCGCACCAGCAGGTCGACGCTGTCCACATTGGCCAGCGCATAGCCGGGCGTATAGCCGATCGTCCCCGCCTCCAGATTGGCCGCGTCGTGGAAGGCGATCGCATGGGTCGGACGCGGGAAGCGGGTATAGAGTCCGTCCTCCAGCATCAGCCGCGCGCCCTTCCCCACTTCTTCGGCCGGCTGCAGGATCATGATCAACGTGCCCTTCCATTTGTCCTTCATCGAAGAAAGCAGCCGCGCGGTCTCGATGAAGGCGGTCATGTGGGTGTCGTGGCCACAGGCATGCATCACGCCCGTCTCCACCCCTTCCGCCGTCTTCGCCCGCACCTTGGAGGCAAAGGGCAGCCCGGTCTGCTCGGTGACCGGCAACGCGTCCATGTCCGCGCGGATCAGCAGCACCGGGCCGCTGCCATTCTTCACCACCGCGACGACCCCCGTGCCGCCGACTTTTTCGGTCACGTCGAATTTCATCGCCTTCAGCCGACGAGCAAGCTTGGCGGCGGTCGCATCCTCCTGTTCGGACAGTTCCGGATTGGCGTGCAGATCGCGATAGAGCGTCAAAAGGCCGTCCATGTCCTTGCCGATGGTCGCCGCGATCTCATTCGGCGGCACCGAGGGAGCGGCCGGATCGCCCTGGGCCTGCGCCGGGGCAATGGAGGAAAGACTGGCGGCGGCCATGATGGCCGTCAACGCATGACGCATCGGCTATTCTCCCTGAAGACAGCGGGAGCATAGAAGGAATTCGCGCGCCTTTTAAGGGGGATGCGATAACGCCGTCGATGGGTCCGCAGCGAAAAGGTCAGGGCCAGGCCCTATTTCACGCCGATGACGTCCGCGTTCTTATCGGGATCGCTGATCGCGGTTCCGCCCGCATTGGGAGCCGCGCCATTGTGAAGAAGCAGGATGCCCGCGAGATGGGGGGCCGCCATGGACGTGCCCGACAGGGTCGCATAGGTGCCGTTCTTGTAGGTCGACAGGATCGAACTGCCGGGCTCGGCGAAGTCGACCGGCGGATTGCCCCAGTTGGAATAGCTGGCGAAAACGTCCTTACTATCGATGGCGGAAACCGTGTAGATGCCCGCCCCGTTCGCACGCGCAGGCGAATAGTTGCCCGCATTGGCGGAACTATTCCCCGCTGCGATCGCGATATAAAAGCCCGCTGCGGCCGCGCTCTGCACCGCCAGATCCATTTCCGCCAACGGCGTAGTGATCAGGCTCAGATTGATGACATCGCCGGCGTGGCCCGCGCCGACCACATGGTTGATCCCGGCGATGACATCGGAATCCGCCCCGTTCCCGGTCCTGTCGAGAACCTTGACCGCGACGACCTTTGCCCCCGCCGCGACGCCGACGACGCCAATGCCATTGTCCTTCGCCCCAATGATCCCGGCGACATGCGTGCCATGCCCGTTACGATCATTGGGCGAAGGTTCAGTCGTCACGAAACTCACGCTGTCGGCCGTCGAGACATTGAGGTCGGGATGGGTGAGGTCAATCCCCGTATCGATGATCCAGGCCGTGCCCGCCGAACTCCCCGGCCCTCCGACCCGCTTGACCCCCCAGGGAACCGTCTGCGTCGATCCACCGCCCCCAGTCGGCGGCCCGCCCCGCGTCGTGATCGCGCCGATCGTGGTAGGCGGGATGCTCGCCACCCGGTCCTGCGTACACCCCTTGATCAGCGGATTCTTCGCCAGCAGCTTCTGCACCGCCGTCGCCGACATGTGCGCCGAAAAGCCGCTCAGCGCATGGCTGTAGACATGGGTGACCTGGCCGCCGACCGCCGCCACCGCACCGCGCGCCTCCGTGCCGGTGCTGATCGGCCCCGGCAGGAAGGTGCAGATATAGCTCCCCGGAATGGGATCGCCCGCCTTGGCGGAGGCGCTCCCCGGCATGACGATAAGGGCGGCGGCGCCCAGCAGGAGGATTTTGCCGATCATGTCCCGGTCCTTCAGCGAAGCGCAGAATAGGACCGGGATGATAAACCCTGCGCATCGGCCGCGACATTGGGCCAAGGATATAGGGCGGTCGTAAGCCCCCTCCCTCACCGCGTTATTGCGCGGTCCAGCCGCCGTCGATGCTCATATTGGCGCCGGTGATGTTGGCGGCGGCATCGCCGCACAGGAACAGCGCCATGGCGGCGACCTGTTCGACCGTCACGAACTGCTTGGTCGGCTGCCCCGCCAGCAGCACGTCGTTCATAACCTGCTCGCGCGTCATGTTCCGCGCCTTCATCGTGTCGGGGATCTGGTTCTCGACCAGCGGCGTCCACACATAACCAGGCGAGATGCAATTGGCCGTGATGCCGAACGTCGCCAGCTCCAGCGCCAGCGTCTTGGTGAAGCCGGCAAGCCCATGCTTGGCCGTCACATAGGCGCTCTTGAAGGGCGAAGCGGTCAGCGAATGGGCGCTCGCCGTCTGGATGATCCGCCCCCATTTGCGCGACTTCATATAGGGTATGGCCAGGCGCGAGGTGTGAAAGGCGCTCGTCAGGTTGAGCGCGATGATCAGGTCCCATTTGTCGACCGGGAAATCCTCGACCGGCGCGACATGCTGCATGCCCGCATTGTTGATGAGGATGTCGACCCCGCCAAAGGCACCCGCCGCCTCCGCCATCATCGCCTCGATCTCGGCCGGCTTGGTCAGGTCATGCCCGCTGTAGAGCGCCCTGCCCCCGCTCAGCTGCTCCAGCCCGACCCGCTCCTGCTCGATCGCGGCCGCATCGCCAAAGCCGTTGATGACGATATTGGCCCCCTCGCCCGCCAGCGCTTTCGCATAGGCAAGCCCGATCCCGGAGGTCGATCCGGTGATGAGGGCGGTTTTCCCCGCAAGCGACTGGCTCATACATTCTTCTCCTTGAGATGATCGGGCGCGTCGAGGTCGAAGGTGGCGCTCTTGCCGTTCATGATGTTGCGGGCGATGAGGTCGCCCTTGTGCATGACCTCCTCCACCGCGTCCCGGCCCTGGCTCCAATGGTCGAGCATGGTGGAGCGGGAAAATTCGAAGTCGCGCGCGCCGCTTTCCCAGGCGCGGCTGCGATAGATGAGGTGGACGATGTTCACCGACCCGCGATCCAGATACTGGCGCAGCCGCTGCGTGTCGGGATCATCCTTCAGGTCGGGCGGCAGCTTGTCCAGCAGCTTGGCGATCGCCCGATGCTCGCGGCGCAGGCGCAGATACTGGTCCGTCACCTGCCGGGTGCGGCTGGAATATTGAATGTCCTTCGCGCGCGAATAGACATCGGTCATCTGCCGGGGCTTGGGACCCTCGGCCGGGAAAAGGTCGACCTGGAAGACCAGCATGTCGTCGGTCTGATGCTCCAGCACGTGGGAAAGCGGCGTGTTGGAAACCAGGCCACCGTCCCAATAGCAGCGACCGTCAATCTCCACCGGCGGCAAGCCGGGAGGCAGGGCGCCCGACGCCATGACGTGCCGCGCGTCGATGCGGGTGTTGCCGGCGGGCCCGCGCGTGTCCCAATAGGCGAAATTGCCGGTTTCGACATCCACCGCGCCCACCGACAGGCGCACCGGGCCGTCATTCAGCAGGTCCCAATCGACGCATGCGTCCAGCGTTTCCTTGAGCGGCGCGCTGTCATAGAAGCTGATCGCGCCGGGCGATCCTTCGGGCATCAGCGTTGCGGGCCACAGGCGCGGGCGGAACATGCCCGGCACGCCGAAGGTCGCCACCGCGCCCGCCGCCATGAGGTGCGCGACCTCGCGGATATGGTCGATTTCCGGCAGGATGATGTTGGGCATGCCGCCCGACACGGTACGCCAGAATTTCTTGAGCCGGCTAAGGCGCCGATGCGGCGGATTGCCCGCAATGATCGCCGCGTTGACCGCGCCGATGGAAATGCCCGCGACCCAGCTTACCTCGACGCCCAGTTCGTCCAGCCGTTCGTAGACGCCCGCCTGAAAAGATCCGAGCGCACCACCGCCCTGCAGCAACAGCGCGACGTCTCGGGGCAAGGGCAGCGGCGTGGTCGCGCGCCGGTGAGGATGCGGTTCGATATCTGCCATGTCGCAGTGCAATATAATGATCGGCGATGCGGTGCCAACTTAATGTGCTGTAACAATCCGACGAACCGAAGCAACCAATGCCGTATCGCAGCCGTTCCAACTTTCCTGCACATCGCGTAGGCAGGGGAGGAAAGCGAGGACGCCATGCGGCTGGACGATGAACGGGAAAGCTCGAATTTCGAAGTGCAGGACGGTCGCGGCGGCGGCTTCGGCGGGGGGCTCGGCGGCGGCTTGGGCATGCTGCTCCCCTTCATCGGCAGCCGCTTCGGCTGCGGCGGCATCGTCATCGCGCTCATCATCCTGGCGGTGATGGGCGTCAATCCGCTCAGCCTCGTGGGCGGCGGTGGCGGCCCGGTGCAGCAGGATGCGTCGGTCAGCCACGATCCCCAGAAGCTGAGCGAGATCCAGCATTGGTCGCTCAAGGTGCTGGGGTCGACCGAGCGCGTCTGGGGCCAGGTCTTCCAGCAGGAGGGCCGGCAATATAGCCCGACCGTGCTCTCCTTCTATTCGCAGGCGGGCAGCTCGGGCTGCGGCGCGGCGCAGAGCGCGATGGGCCCCTTCTACTGCCCCAATGACAAGAAGGTCTATCTCGACACCGACTTCTTCACCGAACTGCGCCAGCGTTTCGGCGCGCCCGGGGATTTCGCCCAGGCCTACGTCATCGCGCATGAGGTCGGCCATCATGTCCAGGATCTGGAAGGCACGCTGGGCCAGGTGAACCAGCGCCAGCGCGCAGCGAGCGAAGAGGAAGGCAATGCCCTTCAGGTGCGGGTCGAACTGCAGGCGGACTGCTATGCCGGCGTCTGGGCCAAGCGCACCGGCCTCATGGAGGCCGGCGACCTGGAGGAAGGCATGACCGCCGCGCAGGCGATCGGCGACGACACGCTGCAAAAGGCGGCGGGCAGGCGCCCCGTGCCGGAAAGCTTCACCCATGGCACCAGCGAACAGCGCATGACCTGGCTGCGCAAGGGGCTGACGAGCGGCGATCCCGCGCAATGCGACACTTTCGCGGCGCGCTGAGGCA
>DATEJA010000157.1:0-6959 GCA_035278405.1 Sphingobium sp.
GAGGAGCTGATCTACGACAAGGCCAAGCTCCTTGAAAATGGTGACAAGTGGGAGCGCGCGATCGCCGCGAACCTTGCCGCCGATGCGCCCTATCGTTAAGCCGCGACCCGATCGAAGGGGGATAATGATCCTGTGATTCACGTCTTCGCCTTTTATCTGTTCGCCACCCTGGTGGTGTGCAGCGGCGCGCTGACGATCCTGTCGCGCAATCCGGTCCATTCGGTGCTGTGGCTGATCCTGGCGTTCTTCAACGCGGCGGGGCTGATGGTCCTGCTGGGCGCCGAGTTCATCGCGATGCTGCTCATCATCGTCTATGTCGGCGCGGTCGCCGTGCTGTTCCTGTTCGTGGTCATGATGCTGGACATCGACTTCGCCGAATTGCGCGCGGGCTTCGTCGATTATCTGCCGTTCGGCATGCTGATCGCGTTCGTCCTGCTGGCCGAAATCGTGCTCGGCATCGGTATCTGGAGCGCGGGCCCCATCGAACTGGCCCAGCGCGCGGCACCGGCCAGCGCCGAGGTGAGCAACATCAAGGCCATCGGCACGCTGCTTTACACCCGCTACATCTTCCTGTTCGAAGCGGCGGGCATCGTGCTGCTGGTCGCGATGATCGGCGCCATCGTGCTGACCCATCGTGCCCGTGGCGGCGTGCGTGGGCAGAATATCGCCCGCCAGAACCGCCGCCGCCCGCAGGATGCGGTCCGCAACGTCAATCAGCCCGTGGGGCAGGGGGTGGAGCTGTGATCGCACCCGACACCGTCATGCCAGCGAAGGCTGGCATCTCGTGCCTCAGCGCACAACGGCCTGAGACCCCAGCCTTCGCTGGGGTGACGGGCTCCTTTGAAGGGGGCGCCGCATGATCGGCCTTCAGCATTATCTGGTGGTCAGCGCGATCCTGTTCGTGATGGGGGTGCTGGGCATCTTCATCAATCGCAAGAATGTCATCATCATCCTGATGGCGATCGAGCTGATCCTCTTGAGCGTGAACATCAACCTTGTCGCCTTCAGCGCCTTCCTGGGCGATCTGGTGGGCCAGGTCTTCTCGATGTTCGTGCTGACCGTTGCAGCGGGTGAGGCAGCCATCGGCCTTGCCATCCTCGTCATCTATTTCCGCGGTCGCGGCACCATCGCCGTCGACGATGTCAACCGGATGAAGGGCTGAGCCTGACATGATCCAGCTTATCGTCCTTCTCCCGCTCATCGCGGCTGTCATCGCCGGTCTTGGCAACAAGGCTCTGGGCAAGCTGCCGGCCAAGATCGTCACGACCGGCGCGCTTTTCGCCTCCTGCGCGATGAGCTGGCCGATCTTCATCAGCTTCCTCACCGGCCATGCCGAAGCCTATGTCGCGCCGGCCTTCACCTGGATCGAAAGCGGCAGCTTTGATGCCCAGTGGGCGCTGCGCGTCGATGCGATGACGGCGGTCATGCTGGTGGTGATCACCAGCGTGTCGAGCCTCGTCCACCTTTATAGCTGGGGCTATATGGAGGAGGAGCCGGATCAGCCGCGATTCTTCGCCTATCTGTCGCTCTTTACGTTCGCGATGCTGATGCTCGTGACGGCGAATAACCTGCTCCAGATGTTCTTCGGCTGGGAAGGCGTCGGTCTGGCATCCTATCTGCTGATCGGCTTCTGGTTCCGTAAGCCGAGCGCTAACGCGGCGGCGATCAAGGCGTTCGTCGTCAACCGCGTCGGCGACCTAGGCTTCATGCTGGGCATTTTTGGCACCTATCTGGTGTTCAACACGATCTCGATCCCCGAAATCCTGGCGGCCGCGCCCTCGATGGCCGGTTCGACCATCGGTTTTCTGGGCCATCGGTTCGACACCATGACCGTGCTTTGCCTGCTGCTGTTCATCGGCGCGATGGGCAAGTCGGCGCAGCTTGGCCTCCACACCTGGCTGCCGGACGCGATGGAAGGCCCGACGCCTGTGTCGGCTCTGATCCATGCGGCGACCATGGTGACGGCGGGCGTGTTCATGGTGTGCCGCCTGTCGCCGATGTTCGAAACCTCGCCCACGGCACTCGGCTTCGTCACCTTCATCGGCGCGGCGACCTGCCTGTTCGCGGCAACCGTCGGCACGGTGCAGAACGACATCAAGCGCGTCATCGCCTATTCGACCTGCTCGCAGCTGGGCTACATGTTCTTCGCGGCAGGCGTCGGCGCCTATGGCGCGGCGATGTTCCATCTGTTCACGCACGCCTTCTTCAAGGCGCTGCTGTTCCTGGGCGCTGGCTCGGTCATCCACGCGATGCACCATGAGCAGGACATGCGTTATTATGGCGCGCTGCGGAAGAAGATCCCGATCACCTTCTGGACGATGACGCTGGGCACTTTGGCGATCACGGGGGTGGGTATTCCATTGGTCGGCTATGGCTTCGCTGGCTTCTATTCCAAGGATTCGATCCTGGAGTCGGCGTTCGCGGCAGGTGGTGCCGGTACCGGCGCGTTCCTCGTTGGCGTGTTCGCCGCGCTACTGACCAGCTTCTACAGCTGGCGCCTGGTGTTCTTGACCTTCTTCGGCAAGCCGCGCTGGGCTGCTTCGGAGCATATCCAACACGCCGTCCATGGCCATCATGAAACGCCGGACGAAGAGACGACCCATGACGATCATGGTCACGGCCATGAACTGACCGGCACGGCGGGCTATCACCCGCATGAGAGCCCCTGGGTCATGCTGCTGCCCCTCATCGTGCTGAGCCTTGGCGCCGTGTTCGCGGGCTTCCTGTTCCACGACCAGTTCATCGGGCCTGAGGGTGGCATCGAGTTCTGGAAGGGCGCGCTCGCCTTCGACAGCCACTTGATGCATGCCAGCCATGAAGTGCCGACCTGGGTCAAATTTGCACCCTTCGCGGTGATGCTCACCGGCTTCGCGATCGCCTGGTTGAGCTACATCAAGAACACGGACTGGCCGCGTCGCTTTGTCGCCGAATTCGGCGTGCTGTATCGGTTCCTGCTCAACAAATGGTATTTTGACGAGCTGTATCACGTCCTGTTCGTCAAGCCTGCCTTCGCCATCGGCCGCTTCTTCTGGAAGTTTGGTGACGTCGGCTTCATCGACCGCTTCGGGCCCAACGGCCTCGCCGCGCTGGTCGTGCAGGGCAATAAAGTCACCCGTCGGCTTCAGTCCGGCTACCTCTACACTTATGCGTTGGTGATGCTGATCGGCCTCGCCGCGGCTGCAACCTGGGCGATGACACGATAATGAGCGGCTTCCCCATCCTTTCCCTGATGATGGCAGTGCCGATGGCGGGGGCCATCGCCTGTCTGTTCGCCAGTGCCCACCAGGCGCGCTGGATCGCGCTGCTGGCGACGCTGGTCGATCTGGTGCTGGGCATCGCGCTCTGGGCCGGTTTCGACCAATCGGGTGGCGCGGCGCAATGGCAGTTCCAGGAATATGCGCCGATCTTCGGCCGCTTTGCCTGGGCGCTGGGGATCGACGGCATCGCGCTCGCCCTGATCATGCTCACCGTGTTCCTGATGCCGATCTGCATCGGGGCGAGTTGGCAGGCGATCGAAAAGCGCGTCGGCGAATATATGGCGGCCTTCCTGTTCATGGAGGTGCTGATGATCGGCGTCTTCACGGCGCAGGATCTTTACCTCTTCTATGTGATGTTCGAGGCGGGCCTGATCCCGATGTACCTCATCATCGGCATCTGGGGCGGTGCGGACCGCATCTATGCGTCGTATAAGTTCTTCCTTTATACGCTGCTCGGATCGGTGCTGATGTTGATCGCGATGATGTGGATGGTGCATGAAGCCGGCACCACCGACATCCCGACGCTGATGGCCTACAATTTCGATCCGCATGTGCAGGTCTGGTTGTTCCTGGCCTTCTTCGCAAGCTTTGCGGTCAAGATGCCGATGTGGCCGGTCCATACCTGGTTGCCCGACGCGCACGTGCAGGCGCCAACCGCTGGTTCGGTGATCCTGGCCGGCGTGCTACTGAAGATGGGTGGATATGGCTTCATCCGTTTTTCGCTGCCGATGTTTCCGGAAGCGTCGGCGCAGCTGTCCTGGCTGATCTGGGGCCTGTCGATTGTCGCGGTGATCTATACCAGCCTCGTCGCGCTGGTGCAGACCGACATGAAGAAGCTGATCGCCTATTCCTCGGTCGCGCATATGGCGATCGTGACGGTCGGCCTGTTCGCCTTCAACCAGTCGGGGCTGGAAGGCGCGATGATGGTGATGCTGGGCCATGGTCTGGTGTCGGGCGCGCTCTTCCTGTGCGTCGGCGTCATCTATGACCGCCTACATACGCGTGAGATTTCGCGCTATGGCGGCCTTGCCATCAACATGCCGCGCTACGCGACTTTGTTCCTGCTGTTCACCATGGCGTCGGTCGGTCTGCCCGGCACCAGCAACTTCGTGGGTGAGTTCCTGTCGCTGATGGGCATCTACCAGGTTTCGACATGGGTTGCGGCGGCTTGCACCACCGGCATCATCCTGGGTGCCGCCTATATGCTCTATCTCTATCGCCGCATTTGCTATGGCGAACAGAAGCATGCTGATGCGGCCGCAATGCCGGACCTGTCCGCGCGCGAGATCTGGTTGCTGGCGCCGATCGCCGCCGCCGTACTGTGGATGGGCGTCTATCCCGAAAGCTTCCTTCGCCCCATGCGGCCGGACATCCGGGCGCTGGAGGCGCGGATTGCGGCGGCTGCTCCGGCGAGCGATTCCAACATCAAACTAGGGGCGCCCAAGCCTGCGGGCGAGGCCGTCCATGAAGAAGTAGCGGCGCACGGGGAGGCGCACTGATGATTGATTCCGCTTCCCTCCTGGCGGTTCTGCCGGAGCTGATCCTGACCGCTGGTGGCCTGGTGCTGATGCTGATCGCTGCCTATGGCGGTGATGGCACGGCCAAGGTGGTGAACTGGCTGTCGGTGCTGACCCTGGCTGTTGCAGGAATTGCCCTGTCCTGTTCGCTCGCACACGGACCGATCGCCTTTGACGGGCTGGTGAGGGCCGATGCTTTCTCCGTCTTCGCCAAGACGCTGATCTATGCCGCGGCGGCCGCCGCCATCCTGCTCGCCCCGCGCTATTTCCTGGTCGGCGGTGCCCCGCGTCCGGAATATCCGATTCTGGTCCTGTTCAGCACCATCGGCATGGGCATGATGGTGTCGGCGGGCGATCTGCTGACGCTCTATGTCGGCCTGGAAATGCAGAGCCTGGCCGCTTATGTGCTGGCGAGCTTCATGCAGCAGGACGAGCGTTCGTCCGAGGCGGGTCTCAAATATTTCGTGCTGGGTTCGCTCGCCAGCGGCATCCTGCTCTACGGGACGGCGCTGCTCTATGGCTTCACCGGCGGCACCAGCTTCGACGGTATCGCAGTCGCGCTGGGTGATGGCGTGTCGAAAGGCGAACTGTTCGGCATGGTGTTCCTGCTCGCTGGCCTTGCGTTCAAGATGAGCGCGGTGCCGTTCCACATGTGGACGCCGGACGTCTATGAAGGCGCGCCGACGCCGGTCACGACCTTTTTCGGTAGCGCGCCCAAGGTGGCGGCGATGGGCCTCACCGTCCGCGTCGCGATCGAAGCGCTGGGGCCGGCGGGTCTCGATTGGCAGCAGGTCGTGATCTTCGTCGCGCTGGCCTCGATCATCTTCGGTGCGGTGGCGGCGATCGGCCAGACCAACATCAAGCGGCTTATGGCTTATTCGTCGATCAACAATGTCGGCTTTGCGCTGATCGGCCTGGCTGCCGCGACGCCGGCGGGCGTGGCGGCGACGATGAGTTACATGGCGATTTACGTCGTCATGACGATCGGCGGCTTTGCCTGCATCCTGCAGATGCGTGATGCGCAGGGGCGTCCGGTCGAAACGATCGAGAGCCTCGCCGGCCTGTCGCGTTCGCGAAAGGGGCTGGCGGCGGCGCTGGCCATCTTCATGTTCTCGATGGCCGGCATCCCGCCGCTGTTCGGTTTCTGGGCGAAGTTCCTGGTGTTCGACGCGGCGGTCGGCGCGGGCCTGACGGCGCTGGCGGCGTTCGGTATCGCGGCTTCGGTGATCGGGGCCTTCTATTATCTCAAGATCATCAAGACGATGTATTTCGACGAGCCGGCCGCTGCCTATGAAGCGCGCGGCGGGGTGGTCGAGAATGTCATCCTGACCGCCTGCGCGGTGGTGATCGTGATCGGCTATCTGCTCAATCCCGTGCTCGACAAGGCGAGCGCGGCGGCTGCGGCGTCGTTGTTCTGACCGACATCCGGTTCGTCGAGGAGACTGGCTCCACCAACGCCGATATGCTGGCGTTAGCGGGGCAGGGCCTGGCTGAAGGCAGCTGGCTGCGCGCCGGACGCCAGAGCGGCGGCAGGGGCCGGATGGGGCGCTCCTGGGAGAGCCCTGACGGCAATCTCTATTGTTCAACGCTCGTCCGCCTGCGCGCGGGTGATCCTCTGCCCCACACGCTCGCATTGGTTGCGGCCAATGCCGTGCATGCGCTCGTGGCGCCGCTCTGCGCGGGGCAGGCGCGGATCAAATGGCCCAATGACGTACTGGTCGACGGTGCCAAGATTGCAGGCATCCTGCTCGAACGGTCGGGCGATGCGATCGTCGTGGGAATCGGCATCAATGTCACAGGACATCCGACCGGGCTTGATCGGCCGGTGACGAGCCTCGCCGGGCAATGCGCGGCCGACGCCGAGGCGGGCACCCTACTGCAGAGGCTGGCGGAGTTGTTTGCGCATTGGCTGGGCATCTGGCGCGCCCAAGGGCTGGAGCCGGTCCGCGCTCATTGGCAGCTCAACGCCCATCCCGCCGGCACGCCGATGCGCGTTGTCCAGCCGGACGGCGAGGTGGTGGAGGGCAGTTTCGTTGCGCTCGATCGGCAGGGCATGCTGATCCTGCGCTTGGCGAATGGCGAGACCCGTGCCATTCATGCCGGCGACATCCTTCTCATCTGACATCCGGGGACCGGCCATGCTTCTCGCGATCGACGCGGGCAATACCAATGTGGTTTTCGCGCT
>DATEJA010000158.1:0-4873 GCA_035278405.1 Sphingobium sp.
CAGCCGTTCGCCGAAGGCAAAGGCCCCGACGGCTCCGTGATGCAGGCCATCAACCTGCGCTGCGTGCCGGAGGTCGATCTCGACGCGCTCAAGATCAACAAGGTGGACGGCGCCAGCTTCTAGCGCCAACCCGCTTCAGGAGCCGAATCCCGGCGGCAGGAACGCGGCCATCGGCCGCGCGCTGCCCGCCGAACCTTCCAGCACCGCTTGCGTGATCCCCACTCCCCAGCGGCTATAGGCCAGGACGTCCGCGACGATCTGGGTGAGCAGGATCGCGCCCACGCCCCATAGCCAGGCCGGATGGACCCGCCCGTGCCGCCTCTTGTCGGCGATCATGCCAATCACGGGGAACAACAGTGTGACCATCATCATGATGCGCCAGCCATAAGGAATGAACAGCGGCATCGGCAGCAATCGCCCCAGCCCCGGCCCGGTCAGGATCGACATGGCCGTCAACATCAGCCGGCGATGCCATCCCGTGTAGCGCCGCCGGCGCAGCGCCGTCATCACCAACGCGCCGAACAGCAGCAACAACAGTGAATTGCTGAACAGGAACTCATTCTGGTCGAAGAAGAACGGCCCGCCGGTCCGCCGCAGCGCCGTGATCATGATGACGAACCCCATCACCACCATCAACGGAACCCATGCATAGGCCAGCATGCCCAGCTTTCGGTGCAGGCTGATCTGATTGCCCGCGATCAGCCAGTTCTGCGCGACATAGAGCGCGACCCAGCTGAGGAAGACGAACGCGTGGACATGATAGACCAGCGGCACGGCGAAGGTCGATCGCCCCATCGCCAGGTTGAACGCAAAGCCGGCGACGATGACCGTCGCCATCACCAATGCCATCAGCCGGAAGAAGTGCCGCTCCGAATCCTGAACTCCGTCATCCGGCGAAATTCTGTCGCTCAGCGTTGCCATCCTGATCTCCCCCGACGAGACTTCAAAGCAAGGCAGTTCATCTCAAGCTTAACTCGGGCCAGGCCGGGCGAAAAGACCGGAATATTGCGCACGCCCCGACGCGCCGTCCCCCCAGCCGCCGGCGCCTGGGGCAGGAGGCAAGACCAGATCGGCCGCACGCGGCACAACGGACTTTGCGCTGTCACGCCGCAACCCTATATGGGCGCTTTCGCGCGAGGCGCGCAGGTCGTTCATGGAGAAGCAATTGAGCAAGGTTCTGGTCATCGGCGCGGGCGGCGTCGGCTCTGTCGCGGTTCACAAGATGGCGATGAACCCTGACATTTTCAGCCATATCACGCTCGCCAGCCGCCGCATCATCTCCTGCGAGAAGGTCGCCGAATCGGTGAAGGCTCGCACCGGGGTCGCCATCGACGTGGCGCAGGTCGACGCCGACAATGTCGACGAAACCATCGCGCTCATCGAAAAGGTCCAGCCCAAGCTGGTCGTGAACCTGGCCCTGCCCTATCAGGACCTGGCGATCATGGACGCCTGCCTCGCGACCAAGACCGACTATCTCGACACTGCCAATTACGAGCCGCGCGACACCGCGAAGTTCGAATATAGCTGGCAATGGGCCTATCAGGAGCGGTTCAAGGAAGCCGGCATCATGGCCCTGCTGGGTTCGGGTTTCGACCCCGGCGTGACCAGCGTCTTCGCGTCCTACATCAAGAAGCATCTGCTCGACCGGATCGACACGCTCGACATTCTCGACTGCAATGGCGGCGACCATGGCCAGCATTTCGCCACCAACTTCAACCCGGAAATCAACATCCGCGAAGTCACGGCGCCCTCGCGCCATTGGGAAGGCGGCAAGTGGGTCGAAGGCCCCGCGCTCAAGCACAAGCAGGTGTTCGACTTCGACCAGGTGGGTCAGAAGAACATGTACCTCATGTATCATGAGGAACTGGAAAGCCTCGCAAAATTCTATCCGGAAATCAAGCGTATCCGCTTCTGGATGACCTTCGGCGACGCTTATCTGAAGCACCTCGAAGTGCTCCAGAATGTCGGCATGACCCGCATCGACCCGGTCATCTACAACGGCCAGGAGATCATCCCGCTCCAGTTCCTCAAGGCCGTGCTGCCCGAGCCGTCCAGCCTGGGTTCGACCACCAAGGGCAAGACCAATATCGGCGATATCGCGACCGGCCAGAAAGACGGTCAGAAGAAGACCGTCTATGTCTTCAATGTCTGCGACCATGAGGACGCCTATGCCGAAACCGGCAACCAGGCGGTCAGCTACACCACCGGCGTGCCCGCGATGATCGGCGCCGCCATGATGCTGACCGGAGCCTGGAAGGGCGAAGGCGTGTTCAACATCGAGCAGTTCGATCCCGATCCCTTCATGGACATGCTGAACAAGCATGGCCTGCCCTGGCAGGTGAAGGAATTGGACAAGCCGCTCGACTTCTAGTCAGCGACTGATCATTCCCCGTTCGCCCTGAGCGAAGTCGAAGGGCCAGCCTGAGCGTAAGCGAAGGCATCTCACTACGTTCGATGAAGGGCTTCGACTTCGCTCAGCCCGAACGGAGGAAACATGGAAACCAAAGCCGGCGACCCCGCCGCCTTCGCCCGTTTCGACCTGCACCGCGTCCCCTCGCCCGCCTTCGTGGTGGACGAGGCCGCGGTGCGCCGCAACCTCGCCGTCCTGCGCGACATAGGCGACCGCGCGGGCATCAAGGTGTTGGGCGCGCTCAAGGCCTTTTCCATGTGGTCGCTCGGGCCGGTCATCGGCGAATATCTCGACGGAGTCTGCACCTCGGGCATCTACGAAGCACGCCTCGGTCGCGAGGAATATCGGGGCGAAGTCGCCACCTACTGCGCCGCCTACAAGCCCGAGGATCTCGCCGAAATCCTCCCGATCTCCGACCATGTCATCTTCAACAGCCCGGGCCAGATCGCGCGGCTGAAACCCGTCATCGACGATGCAAGAATGAACGGTGTGAACTTCGACATCGGCCTGCGCATAAATCCCCTCCACGCCGAGGGCGAAGTGCCAAAATATGACCCCTCCCAGCCCCACAGCCGCCTGGGCTTTCCGATCGACCAGTTGACCGCCGAACATCTCGAAGGGGTCGACGGCCTCCACGTCCACAACCTGTGCGAACAGGATTTCCTGCCCCTCCAGCGCACCTGGGCCGCGATCGAATCCCGCGTGATGCCGCATGTCGGGGGACTCAAATGGCTGAATTTCGGGGGCGGCCATCATGTCACCCGCGCCGACTATCAGATCGACGACCTCATCGCATTCCTGCAGCGCATCAAGGCGCAGACTGGGCTCGAACTGTATATCGAACCCGGCGAGGCGATGGCGCTCGACGCCGGCATCCTCATCGGCGAAATCCTCGACGTCATCGACAATGGCATGCCGGTCGCGATCACCGACATCTCCGCCACCTGCCACATGCCCGACGTGCTCGAGGCGCCCTATCGACCCGCTATGCTGCATGAGGAAAGCGAGGGGCAGGCCACTCGACTCGGCGGCCCGTCCTGCCTCGCCGGAGACATTATCGGCGACTACCGAGTCCCCGGCGGGGCGACTCCGGGGCGGCGGATCGCCTTCCTCGATCAGGCCCATTATTCGATGGTAAAGACCAATACATTCAACGGCGTGCCGCTTCCTTCCATCTGGCTGTGGAACTCGGAAACCGACGAACTCCAGCAAATCCGCCAGTTTTCCTATGAGGATTTCAAGGCCCGTCTCTCCTGACGCACGTTTCGTAGCCGGGCGCGCAACAAAATTTACGCATCCGCTTTACAGGGGGTCCGGCCGGGCATATATCGGCCCTCCGCTGCCCCATGGGACTTCCACCGCAAGGCAGCTTGAATGCCAACGAACTACACTGGAGGTCCCTTGAGTTGCACAAGCATCATAGCGCGCTGGGGGTAGCGACCACCCTCACACCGGCAGCTCCGGTAACGCTGATTCGTCCCCAGGCTGCGGCCCGGGCCGCCCGATTCTTCTCTGAGAAGTTTCCGGGGCGCTCGCTCTATGCAGTCAAGGCGAATCCGTCTCCCGATCTGATCCGCACGCTGTTCGCCAGCGGCATCACGCATTTCGACGTGGCCTCCATCGCGGAGGTGCGGCTTGTCGCGGAAACGCTGGCCGACGCCGAACCGGGAGAAGCGAAGCTCTGCTTCATGCACCCGGTCAAGGCCGAGGAAGCGATCGCGGAAGCCTATCATGTTCATGGCGTGCGCACCTTCTCGCTCGACACGCTCGACGAGCTGGCCAAGATCATGCGCGCGACGAACGAGGCGACCGATCTGGAGCTGTGCGTGCGCCTGCGGGTGTCGTCGGAACATTCCGAACTCAGCCTCGCGTCGAAGTTCGGAGCAGAACTGGGCGAAACGCGCGAACTGCTGATGGCGACCCGGCAGGCGGCCGACGCACTCGGCATCTGCTTCCATGTCGGCAGCCAGGCGATGAGCCCCCAGGCCTATAGCGACGCGATCGAACGGGTTCGCGCCGCGATCGTCGATGCGGCCGTCACGGTCGACATCATCGATGTCGGCGGCGGCTTTCCGTCCATCTATCCCGGCATGGAGCCGCCCGCGCTGGAGGCCTATTTCGACGCGATCCATCGCGGTTTCGAAAGCCTGCCGGTCAGCTATTCGGCGGAACTGTGGTGCGAACCCGGCCGCGCGCTGTCGGCGGAATATAGTTCTGTCGTCGTGCGCGTCGAACGCCGCCGCGGAACCGAACTCTACATCAACGACGGCGCCTATGGCGCCCTGTTCGACGCCGCGCATATCGGCTGGCGTTTCCCCGTCGCGCTGCTGCGCGAGGAAGAGAGCGAGGCGGAGCTGACCGCTTTCTCCTTCTACGGCCCGACCTGCGACGACATGGACCATATGGTCGGCCCCTTCATGCTCCCTGCGGACGTGGCGACGGGCGACTATATCGAGATCGGGA
>DATEJA010000159.1:0-4932 GCA_035278405.1 Sphingobium sp.
ATCGATGACGATCGGCCCATAATGGCCGACCGCCTCCTGCATGCCGGAATGGCTGTGATACCAGTAGGTCCCCGACTGGCGGATCGGGAATTCATAGGTGAAGGTTTCGCCCGGCCCGATGCCGGGGAAGCTCACCCCCGGTACGCCATCCATCTGGAAGGGCACGATGAGGCCGTGCCAGTGAATGGAGGTGTCTTCCTTGAGATTGTTGGTGACCGACAGGCGGACATTCTGACCTTCCTTGAGGCGAATGAGCGGCGCGGGCAGCGTGCCATTGATCATCACCGCATGGGCCGACCGCCCGCCGGTTTCGAAATGCCCCTCCGCCACGGTCAGCGCGATCTGCTCGCCGCTGAGCACGCCGGGCGTCGGCGCCAGGCCGGCCGAACCGCTCTGCGCCCAAGCCGGGAAGACGCGGCCGAGCGCGAGGGCACCGGCAAGCCCGGCGGTGCCCCGGATCAGGCTGCGGCGGTCGAGGGGAGAGGAAATGGGCATGAGGCTGAAAGCTTTGCTGATGAACGCGGAAAGAGGGGCGAAGAATTTGATATCTATACGCGCCCCGCTCCCTCATCCCTCAATTGTTCGGCCAATTTCATCCGCGCACGGTACAGCCTCGTTTCCACCGCCTTTTCGCTGATCCCCAGGACCTGCGCCGCATCGGCCTGCGACAGGCCTTCGAGCGCGCGGAGCGTCAGCACGTCCTTGAGGTTGGCGGGCAGCGCCGCGATCGCCGCGTTGATCCGCGCGAGTTCGTCCCGCGATCCTGCCGCCTCCTCGGGCGTCTGCGCCGGATCAGCGATGGCGCCCGCGTCCTCGATCGGGCGGGCCAGGGTGAAGAAGCGCCGCACCGCACGCCGCCGCGCCCAGTCATGGCATTTGTTGATCGCGATGCGGGCGATCCACAGACGAAAGGGGCGGGCGCGGTCATACCGCTCCAGCGCGGCGAAGGCGGAAACGAACGTCTCCTGCGTGACGTCCAGCGCTTCGGTCGGATCGCCCGTCTGCCCGCGCGCGATGCGGAAGACCGGCTCGCGATGGCGCCGCATCAACTCGCCATAGGCGCTCTGCTGTCCGGCAAGCGCCAGGCCGACCAGGTCGGCATCGCTGCGATCGGCGAGCGGCGCGCTCACCGGCTCGGTTCGGTCAGAGCCTTGACGACGGCCGCGTCGAACTGGGCGGCCTGATCGGGACGCAGCACCGCCCGCATCGCGAAGATGTGCTTCAGCGTCTCCTTCTGCAGCATGCCCATGACATGATGCGATCGGTCGACCGCGTCACCCACTTGCGGGCCATAGCCATGTTCGGCCGCGATCGCGCGGGCGAGCCGCGCATTGTCGGCGCGCATCTCCGCCTCCATCGCCTCGCGGCGCTGGGCGAAGTCCGCCTCCAGCGCGTGGATGCGCCTTTCCTGCTCGGCGTCGAGCTTCAGCCGCTTGTGGATGAGCGTATGGACCTCGCTTTCCACCCGGGGCTCGGGCGCCAGCCATGTCCGTGCCAGCAGCACCGCCGCCAGCGCCGCGGCAAAGGCGACCAGCGCCACCAGCAGATATCGTCCCGCCCCCTTCACGCTCATTGGCCCAGCAGGCGCGAGGGAGCATAGTCCGACATGCCGATCACCAGCGGAGGCGATGCCGCCTGCGCGGGCGCGCCCGGCACGATGCTGCCGACCCAGCCGATGCCGATCGCCACGATGCCGGCCAGCGCGAGGCTGCGCCGCGCCACTGTGCGCTCGCGTCGCGTTGCCACGCCCGCCATCACTGCGCCCTCCATGTCGTCCAGGCGCGCATCGAGCGGCATGGCGCGCACCTGCCCCAGCAACTGATCGAGATCGCTCATCACCTGCACTCCCTTTCCTCACCCCAGCATACGCATGGTGGCGCCCGAGCCCTCATGCAAAAAATCATGCCCTGTCGTCGAGGGGTGGGGCGGCGGGATGCGTAACCTTCCTTGACCGCAACCTGATCGGAGACAAGTCCCCATGCGCCGCATCCTGCTTTCCGCCGCCTTCGCGCTCGCCGCTCTGCCCTCCGTCGCGATGGCGCACCCCAAGCTCCTCGCCTCGACCCCGGGCGCCAACGCGACCGTCGCCAAGCCTACCAAGCTGACGCTCAGCTTCTCCGAAAAGCTGCTGGCGCCGCTCAGCGGCGTCGACCTCACCATGACGGCCATGCCAGGCATGGCCAACCATGCGCCGATGCCGATCAAGGGATTCAAGACCTCCGTCGAGAGCGATGGCAAGACCCTGGTCGTGACCCTGCCCCGCGCCCTGCCCGCCGGCAGCTATGACCTCGACTGGCACATTGTCGGCGCCGACCAGCACAAGATCGCCGGCAAATACAGCTTCTCGGTCAAATAAGCCGTGCCCTTCGACGGGCTTCTCGTCGCCCTTCGCTTTGCGCTTTATGCCGATCTCACCGCGCTCGCCGGCCTGCCCCTCTTCTGGTGGAGCATGGGGCGGCGGCCGGCAAGCCGGCGCGTCTTGGTCGCCCTGGCGCTTGGCGGGCTGGTATTGTCGGCGCTCTGGCTGCTGGCCAGCGCCGCCGGCATGGCGGGAACCCCGCTCCTGTCCCCTGATTGGAGCATCGTCGCGATCCTGCTCCAGGAAACGCCGGTCGGCACCATGCTGGCGATCCGCGCCGCCGCCCTGCTGCTGACGCTCGTCGCGCTGGCGGCCGGGGGGCGCAAGGCCGGACATCCCGCCCTCGTTACGCTGACCGCCGCCATCGCCGCAGCCACGCTCGCCTGGTCGGGCCATGCCGCCGCGAGCGAAGGCGTGGGCGGCAGCATCCACCGGATCGCCGACGCGCTGCATGTCTGGGCGGCGGCCGGCTGGTTCGGGGCGCTGCTCGCCCTTCTCGGCGCTGCTTTCCAGAAGCCGCCGCAGGTCGCGGACACCGCCCGGATGCTGGAGCGCTTTTCGATCTTCGGCACGATTTTCGTCGCGACGTTGATCCTGACGGGCGCGCTCAACAGCGTGATGATCGTGGGGATCGCCAACCTGCCCGCGCTGCTGCACAGCCTTTATGGGGCTCTGCTGCTTGCGAAGCTTGCGCTGTTCGCCGCGATGCTCCTGCTCGCCGCCGCCAATCGCTGGCATCTGACGCCCCGATTGCAGGCGAACGCGGCCCTCACCCATCTGCGCCTCTCGCTGCTCGTGGAAACGGTGCTGGCGCTGGGGATATTGGCGCTGGTGGCTGCGCTCGGGACCCTCGACCCGCTTTCTTGACCCGAACTGGCGTGCCGGTCAGTCCTGCCCGATGATCGTCGGCCCGCGCACATAGCCAAACTCGCCCTCGCCGGGCCAGGCGCGTCCATCGGGATAGCGCAGTTCGACCCCGGCCAGCTCCGCCTCGTCCGCCAGGCGCATATTGATGCCCATCATGCTGTTGCCGAATTTCGCGACGGTGCTGGCGGTCAAGGTGAAATGGGTCGTCGATCCGCATCGGCCGCAGAAATGGATCTCGGCCCCCGGATCGGCCTTGTCCTGCCGGCAATAGCTCTGCACCACCCCCTCGACCTGCACCTCGGACGGATGGACATAAGCCCAGCGCGCACCGGACTTGCTGCATAGCATGCAGTTGCACTCGTGGATGAAGTCCGGCCGCTTATCCATGGCGACGCGGACCTGGCCGCAGAGGCAGGAAAGATCGATCATCCTGCCACCCTGGCATGGGCGCGACATGCTTCGGCAGTCTGGCAAGCCAAGATCACACCCAGCCTTCCAGCACCTGGTTGGGCGGCCTGTGCCCGTCGGCCCAACTGCGGATATTGGCGATGACCCGCGCGCCCGTCGCATCGCGCCCCTCGAACGTCGCCGATCCCATATGCGGCAGCAGCACCACGTTGGACAGCGCCAGCAGCCGGGGATCGATCGCCGGCTCATGGGTATAGACGTCCAGCCCCGCGCCCGCGATCCGGCCCTCGGCAAGCGCGGCGATCAACGCCGCCTCGTCCGTGATCTCGGCGCGCGAGGTATTGATGATATAGGCTTCGGCCCGCATCAGGGCGATCCGCCGCGCATCGATCATGCCGCGGCTGTCGGCGTTGAGCGGACAGTTGATCGATATGATGTCGCAGTCCCGCAACAGGGAATCGAGATCGGCATGCCAGGCCGCTTCCAGTTCCTGTTCCACCTCGAACGGCAGGCGATGGCGATTATGATAGGCGATCGACAGGCCGAAGGCCGTGGCGCGCTTCGCCACCGCGCGCCCGATCCGGCCCATGCCGATGATGCCCAGTTTCTTGCCGCCGATCCGATGGCCCAGCATGCCCGACGGGCTCCAGCCGGTCCAGGCCCCCGATCGCACCAGCTTCTCGCCTTCGGCCAGGCGGCGCGGCACCGACAGGATCAGCGCCATGGTCATGTCGGCCGTATCCTCGGTGAGGACGCCCGGCGTATTGGTGACCGTGATGCCGCGCTGAAGCGCGGTCGCAACATCGATGTTGTCGACGCCGTTGCCGAAATTCGCGATCAGCTTGAGCTTCTCGCCCGATTGTCCCAGCACCGATGCCTCGATACGGTCGGTGACGGTCGGCACCAGGACGTCGGCGATCTTCAGGGCCTCGGCGATCTGACCTTGCGTGAGGGGGGTATCGTCGACATTCAGGCGGGCGTCGAATAGCTCGCGCATGCGGGTCTCGACGACATCGGGCAGCTTGCGCGTGACAATGACGATTGGCTTACGGGCGCTATTCGGCATCGGGGTCGCTGTTGCCTCTTAGGGGTTGGGATCGCGGGAGGGGGGCCCGGGGCTGGATTCAACACTCGTTCAGGCAGGTCTAACAGAACGCCATTGCGATGACAAAGTGCGGGATTTTCTCTGCGCACCGGCCGGCGCAGAGTGGTAAGGCCGCGCTGGAGAATCGATCCCTTGATTGTCCCTGCCGGGCTATTGACGAGGCTATGATGCGAATGCGGGGAACGGCGGCGCA
>DATEJA010000160.1:0-27348 GCA_035278405.1 Sphingobium sp.
GCGGATCGTCTGCCCCGCCTTCAGCGACGCCGGGACGGCGATGCCGTTATAGCGGGCGAGCGCGTAGAATTTCAGCCGGTCGCCCAGATAGCGGCGCGACAGGTCGACCAGCCGGTCACCGGGCTGGACGCGATAGGCAAAGCTTTTCGCGCCCAGCAGCGCGGTGGGATCGGCGGTCATGCTCTCCAGCAGCGCGGCCGACGCGCGGTCGGCGGGGTCCGCCTTCACCATCTGCTTCAGCGCCTTTTCCGCGCTCTGCCGGTCGCCCGCCTCCAGCCGGGAGACGACATCGTCGATCCGCTGGGCGTTGCCGATCGCCTGAATCGTCGCGGGACGAGCCGCGCCGCCGCCGCTGGGCGCATGCGAACAGGCGGCAAGGGTCGTCGCCAGCAGCAGGCAGGACAGGGTCGGGGAAAGGCGCATCATCATCTTTTTCGGCTCGTCTTGACGCGCTCGCGCAGCGCGAAGGGGGAAAGGTCGGTCAGCGCGCGGATGGATGTTTCGTCGCGCACCAGGGCGCGGAAATCGGCGGCCTTCATCGGCCGGGCGAAATGATAGCCCTGGAACAGGGTGCAGCCGTGGCGGCGCAGCCAGACATATTCCTCCGCCCGCTCCACCCCTTCGGCCAGCACCGGGATGCCCAGGCCCCGGCCGAGCGCGATGATGCTCTGGCAGATCGCCTGGCTGTCGCGCTGGGTGTCGACATGGCTGACGAATTCCCGGTCGATCTTGATCTTGTCGAAGCGCAGTTTCTTCAAATAGCTGAGGCTGGAATAGCCGGCGCCGAAATCGTCGATGGAAATGGCGACGCCCAGCGCGCGCAGCGTGTCGAACAGCGCGCGGGCGCTGGCGGAATCGACCGAGGCGACGGTTTCGGTCAGCTCCAGTTCCAGCAGCGCCGGCGCCAGCCCGTGCCGCCGCAAGGTGCGGTCGACCAGTTGGGGCAGGTCCGCGCGCTCCAGCTGGTGCGCCGACAGGTTGATCGCGACCTTCAGGCCGCGCGGGTCGCCCGCCTCCCAGCCGGCCGCTTCGCGGCAGCCGGCGTTGAGCGTCCACAGGCCGATCTCGTCGGCCAGGCCCGACGCTTCCATCACCGGGATGAAGAGCGCCGGGGAGATGGTGCCATCGACCGGATGGTGCCAGCGCAGCAGCGCTTCGGCGCCGCAGATGCGCTGCCGCGCGGCGTCGATGAAGGGCTGGAACCAGAGTTCGAACTCATTCTTCTGCACCGCCTGGCGCAGGTCCTGCTCCAGCAGGAAGAGGTTGCGGGCCGATGCTTCGGCGGCGCCGGGCTTGATGAGGGCGCCGTCGGCCGCGCCGGACAGGCTGGCCAGCCCCTGCGCGATCAGCGCGGCGGCGCTCCCCTGCGCGCCGTCGGCCTCGACCAGCACGGAGCGGATCTGCGGCGCGATGTCGAGGCTGGGCAGGGTGATCCGTTCCTGCAGCGCATAGCTGATCGCGTCCAGTTCCCGCCGGGCGGTGGCGGCATCGACGGCGGGGCACCAGATGGCGAAGCGCGATCGGTCGACATGGGCGAGGAAGCGGTCGGGGCCGACCATCCGGGCAAGGCGCTGGGCGATCTGCGTCAGCACCTCCTCCGCGCCCGTCGGATCGACCAGGCTCAGCCGGTCGAAATCGCACAGTTCGGCAAGGCTGAGGCAGCCGCCGGGGGGAGCGGCGTCGATCGCCTCCATCAGCGGCTCGCGCGTGGGCAGGCCGGAAATGCCGTGCAGCCGGGCGGAGCGGTGGCCAAGGTCGGAGAGGCGGGCGGCCAGGGCGTCGACCTGCCAGGCCAGGCGTTGCGCGGGCGGGCGCGCCGCGATGTCGGCGGGAGGGGCGCCGGCCAGGCGATCGAGCCGGGCGGCGAGCGCCCGCCATTGGCTTTGGTGCCGCCGCTGCATCAGACAGAGCGCGCCGCCGCTCGCGCCCGCCACCGCGATCAGGGGGGAGACGCGCCAGAGGAGGAGGCAGAGGGCGGTCAGGCACAGGCCGGCCACGCCCGTCCGCCACGCGGACAGGGCGCGAACCGCGCGCGCGGGCACGACAGCCGACCAGGACCCCTTTATCTCCATGGTGGAGGTTTTTGCGGGGGAGAGACCAATAATTTCTTAAAGGGGCGGGGGCGCGCAGGCTTTATTACGCTAACGTAAATCAACTTGCTTGCGTCGGCGCGGCCCTGACCCTAGATGAGGGGGCCCAGCGACAAGGAGCAGAGCCATGGACGATCGGATGAACAGCGCCACCCGTCTTGTTCCATCCTCGCCCGCGAGTTTCCATGTCCGCTCTTCTCACGCTGGATTGCCTTTCCGCCCGCACGCCTGATCATCGGCTTCTCTTCAGCGATCTGACGCTCTCGCTCGGCACCGAGCGGGTGGGGCTGGTCGGCCGCAACGGGTCGGGCAAGTCCACCCTGCTGCGCATCGTCGCGGGCGAGGTTGAGCCCGCCGCCGGCATGGTACGGCGGCCGGCGTCGGTCGGCATGCTGGCGCAGCAATGGCCCGAACAGGCGACGATCGCGCAGGCGCTGGGCATCGCGCCGGGCTGGGCGCTGCTGCGGCGGATCGTCGCGGGCGAGGGCACGGGCGAGGATTTCGACGCGGCCGACTGGACGCTGGAGGCGCGGGTGGATGCCGCGCTGGCGGAGGTCGGGCTGCCGGGTCTCGCGCTCGATCGCCGGATCGGGTCGCTATCGGGCGGCGAGCGCAGCCGCGTCGGCATGGCGCGGCTGCTGATCGAGCGGCCCGATCTGCTGCTGCTCGACGAGCCCACCAACAATCTCGACGCAGCAGGCCGCGCCGCCATTAACGCGCTGGTGCGGGGCTGGGGCGGGGGCATGCTGGTCGCCAGCCATGACCGCGCCCTGCTGGAAGCGATGGACCGCATCGTCGAGCTGACGCCGATTGGCGTGCGCATTGTCGTCGGGGGTTGGTCGAGCTTCGCGGCGCTGCGCGAGGCCGAGCGGGAACGGGCCGCCGCAGACCTCGTCCGGTCGGAAGCCGCGCTGCGCGACGCGGAGCGGACGGTGCAGCGCCAGCGCGAGGCGAAGGAGCGGCGCGACAAGGCCGGCCGGGCCTTTGCCGCCAAGGGATCGGAACCGAAAATCCTGTTGGGCGCGCAGGCCGAGCGGGCGGAAAATAGCGGCGGCCAGGCCCGGCGCCTGGGCGCGCGGCAGGTCGGCGAAGCGGCGGCGAAGGCGGAGCAGGCCCGCGCCCGGGTGGAGGTGCTGACGCCGCTGACCATCGCCCTGCCGCCGAGCGGCGTGCCGTCGGGCGCGCAACTGCTGGCGCTGGACCAGGTGATGGTCGATCGTGGCGGTCGCCGGCTGGGGCCCTGGACGCTGGAGCTGCGGGGGCCTGAAAGGGTCGCCATCGCCGGCCCGAACGGCGCGGGCAAGACGACGCTGCTGGGGCTCGCGACCGGCGCGGTCGACCCGAGCGGCGGCACCGTGCGGCGGGCGGAGGGGCGCATCGCCATGCTGGACCAGCATGTCGGGCTGCTTGATCCCGACGCCACCATCCTCGCCAATTTCCGCCGGCTCAACCCGACGCTGGGCGAGCAGCATGCTTATGCCGCCTGCGCCCGCTTCGCCTTCCGCAATCGCGACGCGCAGCGGCAGGTCGGCACGCTTTCGGGCGGCGAGCGGCTGCGCGCGGGGCTGGCCTGCACGCTGGCCGGCGAGCGCGCGCCCTGGCTGCTGATCCTGGACGAGCCGACCAACCATCTCGACCTGGAGTCGGTGGAACTGCTGGAGCAGGCGCTGCGCGAATATGATGGCGCGCTGATGCTGGTCAGCCATGATCGCGCCTTTCTCGCCGCGATCGGGGTGGAGCGGGAGTTTGATGTTGGTCGCTGAGATGGGGGAAGGGGCTTGAGCAGGCTGATGTCAGCCGCGCTCGCCTGCCTCCACCGTTCGCTCGAAGCGAACGGAACAAGCTAAAGCCCTATCGCCCTACCGTTCCCCCATATGCACGGCGAGCCAGATGGTGGGGTCGGCCGTATAGGTCACCCGATGCGGCACGCCGGCGGGGATCAGCAGATGGTCGCCGCGCTCCAGCCGGTGGGTGCCCAGGCCCTCCAGCAGCAGTTCGGCGGCGCCTTCGACCAGCAGCACCCATTCATCCCAGTCCTGCACATAGGGCTGGTCGACCGGCGTCACATGGCCGCGCGACACGATCCGTTCGATCCGCACGCCGGGGCGGCGCAGCAGATCGTCGAAGCGTTCGTCGCCATCCCGCGGTTCGGGCAGGTGGAGGAGGTTGGCCGGATCGCTGGGCATTGCCATGGCGTCCTTCATGCCTGCCCGGCCCTGCGAAGGGAAGGGCGGCGCATGGGTTGGCCGCCCCCCCGACCGAACGGAATGGTTCTGGTTGCGCGCGCCTAATCCTGCGGCTGGGGCACCACGCGCAGATAGGGCGTCACGCTCTCCCAGCCGTCGGGGAAGCGTTGCTTCGCTTCCTCGTCGGACACGGAGGGCACGATGATGACGTCGTCGCCCCACTTCCAGTTCACCGGGGTCGCAACCTTGTGCCGCGCGGTCAGCTGGCAGCTGTCGAGCAGGCGCAGCACCTCGTTGAAATTGCGGCCGCTGCTCATGGGATAGCTCAGCATCGCCTTGATCAGCTTGTCCGGGCCGATCAGATAGACGGTGCGCACGGTCGCATTGTCGGCGGCGGTGCGCCCTTCGGCGCTTTCGCCCGCATCGGCGGGCAGCATCTCGTAGAGCCGGGCGACCTTCAGGTCCTTGTCGCCGATGATCGGATAGGTGACGTCGCCCCCGGTCGCTTCGCGGATGTCGCCCAGCCAGCGTTCATGATCGCCCACCGGGTCGACCGACAGGCCGATCACCTTGCAGTCGCGACTGGCGAATTCGGGCGCCAGCTTGGCGAGATAGCCCAGTTCCGTCGTGCAGACGGGGGTGAAATCCTTGGGATGCGAAAAAAGTATGCCCCAGCTGTCGCCCAGCCAGTCGTGAAAGTGGATGGGGCCCTGGGTCGTTTCAGCGGTGAAGTCCGGGGCCTTGCTGCCGATCGAGAGCGCCATGATATCTCTCTCCCTTGAAGACTCGGCCCGCCGGCGGGCGGGCGGCCAAGGATATCATGGGCGGGGGCAAGCCGGTAGCATCGGCGGGCATCATCCCCGCATCGCACCGCATGAAAAAAGCGTCCCGCCTTGCCCCAGGAGGCGGGACGGGACGCTCCAACGGTCGCAGGCCGCCCCCGTCACCGTGCGCGGGCCGCGTCCACGTTCGATAACCCGTTGATCCGGCTATGGTTCCCATTTTTCCCGGTCAGGGCACCTCGCCCACCGTGTCGGCGACATAGGCGTCGCGCTGGCCCATCGGCTTGGGCGCGCCGACAGTCGAATCCAGCATCGTCTGATGTTCGATCTCGCTGTTGAGTTCCGCGCCCAGGATCAGGATATAGGCGGACAGGTAAAGCCACATCAGCATCACCACGACCGCGCTCAAGGCGCCGTATGTGGCGCCATAATTGCCGAAATTCGCGACATAGAAGCTAAAGCCGACGCTCGCCGCCAGCCAGCCGAGCGTGGTGAACAGCGACCCGGCCGTCAGCCAGCGCCATTGCGCGGGCCGCCGGTCGGGGGCGAAGCGGTAGATGGCGCCCACCACCATGCTGGTGGCCAGCGCGGCGGCGACCCAGAAGCCGACCCGGATCAGCGTGATGATCGCGTCGGACGCGCCCGGCATCAGCTTTTCCAGGAAAGCGAGCGCCGCGATCGCGAAGGCGCCGACGATCGCGGCCAGCAGCAGCCCCAGCGTGATCAGCAGCGCCAGCCAACTGGTGCGGAAGAAGGATCGGCTTTCCTCCTCTTCATAGGCGATGTTGAGCGCGGTGATGATCGCGCTCGCCCCGTTCATCGCGCCATAGATGGCCAGCACCAGCGCCAAAGCGAGGCCCAGCCCCTTCTTCCCTTCGGCGGTGCTGGTGACGGACAGCAGCTGGTCGCCGACGAGCTTGGCGGCGTCCTGCGGCATCAGCCGGAACAGCGCCTGCAGATGGTCGGCGATGGTCGCTGGGTCGGCGAGCAGGCCATAGGACAGGACGAAGGCGCCCAGCGCGGGCACGAAGGCGAGGAAGGCGTAGAAGGCAACGCCGGCGGCGATCAGCCCGACATTGTCGGTCGAACTTTCCCGCCAGGTGCGGATCGCGATGTCGCGCCAGGCGGACAGTGGCATTTGCGTCGGGCTGGACGCTTTTCTTCCGCGATCGTCTTTGTCGGTCGGCGACATGTCCCCTCCTTCGGCTTGGGGAGATGCAAACCCGCGAGGGGCGTGGTGCGATCCGGGCGCGCGGGAAAAACGGCGAAGGGGAGCTGTGCCGCGTGGCACGGGGCGCTAGGACGGGCCGCGCTTTGCGTGTAGGCTCCCCCCTTCCGACCATCTTGCCCGGCGTCACGGGTAGGAGCAGGAGACGGGTGATGAACAACAAGGCCCGCGAGGGCATATCCGCCTTGCAGCGCCGCGAATTCCAGCGCAGCGAAGCCTGGCTGTCGGGTCAGCGCGATGCCTTCCGGGCGGCGGTGAACGGTGCGGAACTGGCCGATTCGCTGGGGATATTGGCGCAGACGGCGGTGGAACAGACCGGGGGCGCGGCGCGCTGCGGATTCTGGCTGGTGAACGAGAGCCACAGCGGCCTCTATCATGTCATCGGCCTGGACGATGATTATGCCGAGCGCCTTGCCGGCTTTCCCATCGGCGAGGCTTCGCTGGGCTGCGGGCTGGCGGCGGCGCGGGGCGAAGCGGTGGTGACGCCCGACGTCCTTCTGGACCCGCGCTGGGCCGACTGGACCGGATTGGCGGACGAGTTCGGCTATCGCGCGGTCTGGTCCTTTCCCATCAACCTGGATGATGGCCGCACGGCGGGCGTCTTCGGCATGTATTTCGAAAAGCCCCGTGCGCCCACCGAACGCGACCTGACCCTGGCCAGCGTCATGACCCAGGCGGCGGCGATCATCATATCGCGCAAGCAGAAGGGCGACGCGCGCGATCGCATCGATGGGCATCGCGAGGCGCTGATCGCGGAACTGCAGCATCGCACGTCCAACCTGATCGGCCTTATCCAGACGCTGGCCAGTCTGACGCTGGACCGCAGCGCCAGCCTGGACGAGTTCCGCAAGGACTTCACGGAGCGGCTCCAGGCGCTCGGCCGGGTGCAGCGGCTGCTCTCGCGCCTGGGGGATGGCGTGCGCGTCACCTTCGACCAGCTGCTGCGGATGGAATTGAGCGCCTGCGGCGCGCTGGACGGCCATGCCGACAGGGTGACGATGGATGGGCCGCCGGGGGTTCAGCTGCGCCGCCGATCGGTGCAGATCCTGGCGCTGGCGCTGCACGAACTGGCGACCAATGCCGGCAAATATGGCGCGCTCAAGCAGGCCGAAGGATTGTTGGACGTGCGCTGGGCCCTCACCGGGTCGGACGATGATCGCTGGCTGCGCATCGACTGGGTCGAAAGCGGCGTCACCATGCCGACCGCCGCGCGGACGGACGGCACCGGCCAGGGGCGCGAGCTGATCGAAAAGGGGCTGCCCTACCAGCTGCGGGCGCGCACGAGCTTTGAGTTAGGCGAGGATGGCGTCCGCTGCGCGATCGAAATTCCCGTGCCGCCGACCCGCTGACGCCGTAGGGATAAGCCCTGCCCGGCACCAACGGGTCTGGCCGATCGCTTATTTGCCCGAAACCGACGTCTGCCGATCGATCACCGGCTTTTCGCCGCGTTCCTTGTAGATCGACATGGAGCGCGACCGGACCACCCCGTCCTTGCGGACATGGGTGTTGGTCATCGACCGCGCCCGTTCATCCTCGTCGCGCGCGGTGGCGACGGAGCGCTGGCGCGCCATATTATTGTTGAACTTGGCGGTGGAGTTGGTGTTGGCGGTGCCGCCATTGGCGGCTGTCGCATTGCCGCCGCCCGACACGCCGACGCTGTTCGCGTCCGTGCTGCCCGATCCATAGGTGCCGGCGGACACGTCGCCGGTGGTGGGGGTGGAGGATTGCGATCCGGCGCTGGTCTGCGCCGATGCGGCGCCGGCGCTGGCCAGCAGCGCGGCGGTGAGGCAAAGTCCCGAAATTCTCTTCATGGATTGCTCCTGTCTGGTCGCTCGTCGATGAGGATGCGGCACCCGTCCGGGCCGCGCGTCACGGTGACGGCGCGGCTGACGCCGTCCGCCATGCTCGATGCGCTCGACCGGGATGATCCGCCCGCCTCGCTGGACGAGGAGGATGCCGACACGTGGCTCGACGCGTGGCTCGATACATGACTCGACGCGTGGCCAGGCCCAGGGCTCGCCGATGCCGAAGCGGCGGCGGCCGATGCGCCCTGGCCCTCGTCGGGCACCCGGGTGCGTTCCACCCGGCCGTCGGCGAAGATGTGGATGCGCTGGCAGCTTCCCGCGCTGGTCGGGGTCGCTGCCAGTGCCGTGGCTATCATGATCATGCTTGCCATGACGACGCCTCTGTGGGGACGATGCGGGTCGTCCCCGAAAGGGAAAGGGGATCAGCGGCCCTTGTTGGTCGAATCCGCCGTCGAATCGCCATAGACCTCGCCGGTCGATCCGTTGCGGTCGGTCGATCCATAGGCGTCGATCGAGGTGGAGGTGCTCTGCGAGCCGGTGCCGCTGGCCGAACCGCCCGCCGTCACGCCGCCGGTCGCGCGGTGGCGATCGGTATAGATGGTGCCCGACCCGTAGGTCGATGCGGAATTGGCCGTGGTCGGGCTGCGGCGGTCCGCGCCGCCATGGCGCCGGTGGGCCTGCTTGCCGCGCGCCTGATCGGCGGTGCCGGCGGTGGCGCCGCCCGCGATCGATCCGGCCGGGGTGGACGCTGTCAAGCCGCCGCCGACGCTCGTCTGCGCATAGGCGGTGGTTGCCAGAAGGCCGGCGGCGGCCAGCGAGGCGATGGTCAGTCCATGTCGCATATTGTCTCTCCTCACGATTGTCTCTCATGGCCCTTGGGCCGGGCGCATAAGGTCAGGACAAAGCGTCAGGGAAGGAAGGAAGTTCAACGGCTTGTCGCAGCTTTCCACTCGCCCTGGCCCGCATAAACCGGGGATGAACGCGGCTGTAGGGCAAGGTTCAGGCGCGCCGCGCGTCGCGCTTCTTTTATTATGAGTTCAAATAAGCTAGGCCCTCGGCACGAAAGCGAGCAGGAGAGCCATGTCGGACCGCACCATCATAGAGGCCGCGATCAGCGGCTCCAGCAAGGCGCGCAACCCGAACGCGCCCGCGAGCCTGGCGGACCTCAGCGCCGACGCGATCGCCTGCATCGCGGCGGGCGCGGGCATCGTCCATAATCATCTGGAAGATTTCAGCCTCAGCGGACGCGCGGCGGCGGAACGCTATGGCCTGGTCTGGCAGCCGGTGCTGCAACGCCATCCCGACGCGATCCTCATTCCGACGCTGGCGCCCGGCACCCCGGGCGATCCGCTGGGCAATTACGCCCATATCGTCGACGCCATGGCGAAAGGCGCGTCGCTCGCGCCGATCGATCCGGGATCGGTCAACATGACCGGCGCGCTGCCCGACGGCCAGCCCGATCCGGCGCGGTCGATGGCCTTCGTCAATGATTATGCGACGCTCGACCGGGCGCTGGATGCTTATGCGGCCCATGCCGTGCCGGCGTCGATCTCGGTCTGGGACCCGACCTTCCTGCGCGCGACCCTGGCCTATGAGCGGGCGGGGCGGTTCGCGGCAGGCAGCTTCCTGAAGCTCTTCTTCGGCGGCCGGCACAGCTATCTGGACGGGCGGCCGGGCGTGTCCTTCGGCCTGCCCGCGACGGTTGCCGCGCTCGACGTCTATCTCGCCATGATGCAGGGGTCGCGCCTGCCATGGGCGGTCGCACTGCTGGGCGATGATCTGGTGGCCGAGCGGGACTTTGTCGCAGCGGTGATCGCGCGCGGTGGCCATCTGCGCGTCGGGCTGGAGGATTATGCCGGCCAGGCCACGCCCGCCAATGCGGACCTGGTGGCGCAGGCGGCAGAGATCGCCGCCAGCCTCGGCCGGCCGGCGGCCAGCATCGCGGAAACGCGCCAGATACTCGGCCTGCCCGCGCGGCGCGCCGCCGATAGCCAGGAGTAGAATGTGAACGAGAAAGTCGATGTCCTGATCGTCGGCGGCGGCGCATCGGCGGCCGCCGCGGCGTGGAGCCTGGCGGACACGCGCATGCGCATCCTTTGCCTGGAACAGGGCGACTGGCCCGAACCGGCGCGCTTTCCCACCACCGGGCGCGATTGGGAAGTGCGCCAGCATGGCGAGTGGAACACCAGCCCGCACCAGCGCCGCGCCACCGCCGATTATCCGATCAACGACGACGACTCGCCGATCAAGATCATCAACTTCAACGGCGTGGGCGGCGGCACGGTGCTGTTCGGCGCGCATTTCCCGCGCTTCCATCCGTCCGACTTCCGCGTGCGATCGCTGGACGGCGTGGCCGACGACTGGCCGGTCGACTATGCGACGCTGGAGCCCTTCTACGCCGAAAACGACCGGATGATGGGCGTGTCGGGCCTCGCCGGCGACCCCGCCTATCCGCCCAAGGAACCGCAGATGCCGCCGTTGCCGCTCGGCCGGTCGGGCATGGCGCTGGCGCGGGGCTTCAACGCGATGGACTGGCACTGGTGGCCGTCCGATTCCGCCATCGCCACGCGCGACTATGAGGGGCGGCCGGCCTGCATCAACCTTGGCCTTTGCACCGCCGGCTGCGCGCAGGGCGCCAAGGGCAGCGTCGACGTGACCTATTGGCCCGCCGCGATCCGCGCCGGCGTCGAACTGCGCACCCGCTGCCGCGTCAGCCATGTCACCTGCGACGATGATGGCATGGCAACGGGCGTCGTCTATTTCGATGCCGATGGAGTGGAACAGTTCCAGCCGGCCGAAATCGTCATCATGGCCTGCAACGGGGTGGGCACGCCGCGCATCCTGCTCAACAGCGTCTCCAACCGCTTCCCGAGCGGCCTCGCCAACAGCAGCGACATGGTCGGGCGCAACCTGATGTTCCACCCCTGCGCCTATATTGTCGGCGTCTTCGACGAGGAGCAGGACGGGTTTCGCGGTCCCCACAACTGGTTCGCCAGCCAGCAATTCTACGAAACCGACATGAGCCGGGGCTTCGTGCGCGGTTATACGCTGGAGGGCAATCGCGGCAGCGGCCCGGTGCGGACGGCGGTGGATGGCGTCACGGCGGGCATCATTCCGCTGGGCGAAGGGCATCATGAGGCCTTCCACCGGCTGTTCAACCGCACCACGTCGCTGCTGGTGATCGGCGAGGATCTGCCCGAGGCGCATAACCGCGTCACGCTCGACCCGCTGCTCAAGGATGCGAACGGCATCCCCGCGCCGAAGATCAGCTACACATTGAGCGAGAATAGCTGGCGCATGCTGGAACATGGCCGCGACCGCGCGGTCGAAGCGCTGCGCGCGGCGGGCGCGGTCGACGTCCATGCGATGGTGCCGATCGCGCCGGCCGGCTGGCACCTGATGGGCACCGCGCGGATGGGCGCCGATCCGGCCCGCTCGGTCGTCAACCAATGGGGGCGCAGCCATGATGTGAAGAACCTCTTCATCATCGACGGCAGCATCTTCGTGACCTCCGCCGGGGTCAACCCGACCCCCACCATCCAGGCGCTCGCCCTCTACATCGCCGATGCGATCAAGCAGCGCCTCGCTTCCGCCACCCTTTTCGATTGAGCGCCATGGAACAGCCCAGCCCCACCCCATCCGACCTGCTGCGCCGCCTGCTCGGCCGCCTGATCCCGGCGAGCGAGCGCTACGGCCTGCCCGGCGCCGACGATGCCGCGATCGCGCGGGAAACCGCCGCCCTGCTGGAGACGCGCGGGGTGGCGCTGACGCGCCTGCTGGCCGGCCTGATGCCCGATGATCTGGTGGCGCCGATCGCGGAACTGACTGCAAAGCTGCGCGCGGCGGACGCGGCCGCCTTCGACGCGCTCGTGCTGGCGCTGACCCAATGCTATTATCGCGACGACCGCGTCATGATCGCGCTCGGCATGGAGGCGCGGCCGCCCTTTCCCAAGGGCTATGCGGTCGAGGAGGGCGACTGGTCGCTGCTGGACCCGGTCCGCGCGCGGGGCCCGATCTGGCGCGAGATTTGAGGGCGGAGAGCGGCGCTCGCTCTCCCCCGTCCGTTTCGAGGGAAGCCGAGCACTTGCTCTCGCCCCCCGTTCGTTTCGAGCGAAGTCGAGAAACGGGAGCGCAGGGCTGCAGGCTTCTCGACTTCGCTCGAAGCGAACGGAGGAAGGTGGAGCCGGGCGGGACCTGCGCAGATCCACCCCCAAGCCCTCCCGCCTCGGGAGGGGAGTGATGTGGCGCGAGGGGGAGCGTTGCTTCCCGATCAGGCCGATCCGATGATGTCCACACCCTGCTCCTGCGAAGGCAGGAGCCCAGTTCAGACGGCAGGGCTGGACTCCGACGCCCCTATTGTTTGGCGAGCCACCCTCCCGACCAGGAGGGCAGCGCCACCGCTTCAGTTCCGCGCCAGCGATCCGTTGCGCACCAGCCGGCCCGGCAGGGCGCTGGTGGGCGCGCCGTCGCGCTGGGTGACCTGGCCCGCGACCATGGTCAGGTCGAAGCCCCGGGGCGGCTGCACCAGGCGGGATCCGTTGCCGGGCAGGTCGTGGATGACCTTCGGCGGGCCCATGGTCAGCTTCTCATGGTCGATGATGTTGATGTCCGCCTTCAGCCCCGGGGCGAGGCGGCCGCGATCGTGGAAGCCGTAGAGCGAGGCCGTCTCGGAGGTCAGCTTCTTGACGATATGTTCCAGCGGGATGCGCGGGCCGCGGCTGCGGTCGCGCGCCCAGAGGGTGAGCGCGGTGGTCGGATAGCTCGCGTCGCAGATGATGCCGCAATGCGCGCCGCCGTCGCCCACCGCCAGCACGGTGTCGTCGCGCGACAGCATTTCATAGGCATGGTCCAGATTATGCTGGCTGTAGTTCATCGACGCCAGCATGATCTTGCCCCGGCCATTGTCGGCCATGACCATGTCGTAGACGACCTCTTCGGGCGAAATGCCGCGCGCGGCGGCGATGCCAGCGACGCTCTTGGACCCGTCCGGCTCATAGTCGATGGGATTTTCCATCGCATAGAGCTGGGCATAATCCTGCACCGCCGACGACAGCATCGACCCGTCCCTGGTAGTGCCGGCGGCGAGCAGCGCGGCCTTCACCTCGGGCTTGCGCATTTCCGCGATCCGCTGTTCGAACGGCAGCGGCGCCAGCTTTTCGACATAATAGGGATTGGCGACGAACGGGCTGAAATTGGTGTCCAGCGCGAAGATGACGCCGACCGGCCGGTTGAAGATCTGCGGAGTGATCTGATAGCCTTCGGCGCGGTCGCGCTCGACCGACTTCATCACGTCGCGCCACAGGTCGGGCGCTTCGTTGGTGGAAAGCAGCGTATAGGTCAGCGGCCGCCCGGTGGCCTTCGCCACCCGATGGAAGCGTTCGAAATCCTCCAGGCACTGATTTTCGGTGATCAGCACCGCCTGCAACAGGCCCGCGCCGGCATCGGCCATGCCCATGGTGATTTCGCGGATCTCGTCCTCTTCGGACTTGTAGCTGGGCACATGCTTGCCGTCGCTCGACTTGTGATAGATGTTGCGCGACGTGGCAAAGCCCA
The DNA here is from genome assembly GCA_035278405.1 of Sphingobium sp. GTDB lineage: Bacteria > Pseudomonadota > Alphaproteobacteria > Sphingomonadales > Sphingomonadaceae > Sphingobium. Next base: position 13,645 of record DATEJA010000160.1, read on the forward strand.
TCGCGCCGGCCTTCATCGCTTCCTTCGTGATGGCGCGCATCTTCTTGCGGTCATCCTCGGTCGCGGGTTCCAGGTCGATCGCGCGCTGGCCCATGGCGAAGACGCGCATCGGCGAGTGCGGCAGCAGCACCGACACGTCGACGTCGTAGGACCGGCTGTCGAGCGCGTCCAGGAATTCGGGAAAGCTTTCCCAGTTCCACGGCAGGCCCGCGGACAGCACGACTTCGGGAATATCCTCCACGCCTTCCATCAGGCGGATCATCTCGTCCCGGTCTTCCGGCTTGCACGGCGCGAAGCCGACGCCGCAATTGCCGGTGACGACCGTCGTCACGCCATGCGAGGAGGAGGGCGTCATATGTTCCGCCCAGGTCAGCTGCCCGTCATAATGGGTGTGGACGTCGACAAAGCCGGGCGTGACCAGCTTGCCCTTCGCGTCGACTTCCTCTGCGCCCGATCCGGAAAAGCTGCCCAGCGCGGCGATCTTGCCGTCCTTCACCGCGACATCGCCCTCGCGCAGCGCGCCGCCCGTGCCGTCGGCCAGCGTGCCGCCGCGGATCACGAAATCAAATTCCTTCGCCATATATTTCCATCCTCGCAGGCGGACGAGCCCGCCATGGGTTCTGACCAAAATTCAAATTCAGGAAGGCCGGATCGCGGGACGCCCGACCTCCGATCGGCCGCATCGCCTCTATGCGCTGATTTTCGCCTGCACCCGGCGCGCTAGGCAATAAGCGGGGAGTTGGATTTCGGGCCAAAACATATCTATTCAGCCAGAAACCGTCTATCCTGGCTCGCGCGGCCGGGAGCAGGCGAGGCAAAGGGCGCCCATTTGATGCGCCAGCAACAAGGAGAGCGGCCATGTCGCAAGCCACCTATGTGATCCGCGAGACATTGGAGCTGCCGACCGGCAAGGCGCTGATCGCGGACCGCGCCTTCCATGAGCCCGTCAGCAACCTGTTCGTGCCCGAAAACGCGCTGTGGATCGACATGTGCCTGACGCCCCGGCCGCACGACACGCAGCTGCGCTATGCGAATCGCTGGCCGGCCTATCGGTTCGAACGGGTGGGCCAGGTGCTGGTGATGCCCGCCGGCGAGCTGTTGCAGTTCCGCAGCGGCGAGGGGCGGCAGACCTCGATCGTCTGCCAGATCCAGCTCGACCGACTCGATTATCTGTCCGAACTGCAATTCGACTGGACCGACCGGCGGCTGGAGGCCTGTTTCGACCTGTCCAATCCGCGCCTGTCGACCATGCTGCGCTATCTGGCCGAGGAAATCCGCCGCTCCTCGCTGGCGCGCGACGCGATGGCCGACCTCATGATGGGCCAGATCGCGATCGAGCTGGCTCGCCATCTGCGCAGCATAGAAGATCCCGCGACGATCGGCGGCCTGGGCGGCTGGCGGCTGAAGCTGATCGACGAACGCCTGGCGGCGCCGGGCCCCGCGCCCTCGCTGCCCGAACTGGCGCAGCTTTGCGCGCTGTCGGTGCGCCAGCTCACCCGCGCCTTCCGCATCAGCCGGGGCTGTTCGGTCAGCGAATATATCAGCGAGATGCGCCTTGAACGGGCCAAGCGGCTGCTGACCGGCGGCGACAGCGTCAAGTCCATCGCCTTTGCCCTGGGATTCCAGTCGGCGTCGATCTTCAGCTATACCTTCCGCCGCAAGGTGGGGATGACACCGCGCCAGTTCCGCGCCCAGGCCCTGACCAGCAGCGCCGCATCCTGAGCGGCGGGCCCCTGCCGGTCGATAGCGGCCGGGATTCGATATTTTGACCGGATTGCCGAAGACACGCGCATTGCCAAAAGCCCCGCCAATCCATGATGTCGGCTGACAGGTAGAGCAGCGCTCCCCCCGCGCGCGTCGGGGCCGGCTGCATACGGGACGAGGACATCTATGAGATTCGCGGTGAAACTGGGCTGGATCGCTCTGCTGGCGGCCGGGCTTGGCGCGTGCGGTGCCGGTTCATCGCAGGTCGATGGCGACCGCATCGCCGCAGCCGACAACAGCAGCGACTGGCCTTCCTATGGCAAGGGCTATTCCGAACAGCGTTTCGTGCCGCTGGAGGACATCAACCGCGCCACCGTCGGCAAGCTCGGCCTTGCCTGGTATGCCGATTTCGATACCGACCGCGGCCAGGAAGCGACGCCGCTGATGGCCGACGGCGTGCTCTATACCAGCACCGCCTGGTCGAAAGTCTATGCCTTCGACGCCGCCACCGGCAAGCCGCTATGGCATTATGATCCGCAGGTCGCGGGGGCCAAGGGTTTCGACGCCTGCTGCGATGTCGTCAATCGCGGTGTCGCGCTGTGGCAGGGGAAAGTCTATGTCGGCGCGCTCGACGGCCGGCTGATCGCGCTCGATGCGAAGACCGGCGCGGTGCTCTGGTCGGTCCAGACCACCGATCCCGCCAAGCCTTACACCATCACCGGCGCGCCGCGCGTGGTGAAGGGCAAGGTGCTGATCGGCAATGGCGGCGCCGAATATGGCGTGCGCGGCTATGTCACCGCCTATGACGCGAACAGCGGCAAGAAGCTCTGGCGCTTCTACACCGTGCCGCGCCCCGACGGGAAACCGGACGGCGAGGTTTCCGACCGCGTGCTGCGCGAAAAGGCGGCGGGCAGCTGGTTCGACGGCGCCTGGAAGCAGACCGGCGGCGGCGGCACCGCCTGGGACGCGATGGCCTACGACCCGCAGCTGGACCTTCTCTATATCGGCGTCGGCAACGGCTCGCCCTACGGCCTGGGCGCGCGATCGGGGGGCAAGGGCGACAATCTCTTCCTCTCCTCCATCGTCGCGCTGCGGCCCGACACGGGCGACTATGTCTGGCATTATCAGACGACGCCGGGCGACAGCTGGGACTATACCGCGACGCAGCAGATCACGCTTGCCACGCTGACCATCGACGGCAAGCCGCGCCGCGTGGTGATGCAGGCGCCCAAGAACGGCTTTTTCTATGTGCTGGACGCGGCGAGCGGCAAGCTGATCTCGGCCAAGCCCTATGCGAAGATTAGCTGGGCGACCGATGTCGACATGAAGACCGGGCGTCCCAACGTCACCCCCAACGCCCGCTATGACCAGGGGCCGCAGCTGGTCGCGCCTGCGCCCTATGGCATGCATGGCTGGCAGCCCATGGCTTTCAGCCCGCGCACCGGGCTGGTCTATATCCCGGTCCATTATACCGCCTTCACTTTCGAGCGGGACAAGGATTTCCGCTATCGCGCCGCCGGCTGGAACATGGCGATCAACGACATGCCGATGCCCGGGCCCAAGACGGTCCAGGAGGAGGATGCGCTGCGCAAGCTGCTGAAGGGCACGCTGGTCGGCTGGGACCCGGTGCGGCAGCGGGCGGCCTGGAGCGTCGAGCAGCCGCATTTCTGGAATGGCGGCGTCATGGCGACGGCGGGCGACCTGGTCTTCCAGGGCACGATCGACGGGCGTTTCCTGGCCTATGACGCGCGCGACGGCCGCCAGCTCTGGTCCTATGCCGCGGGCAACGGGATCATCGGCGGGCCGATCAGCTATCGCTTGAACGGCGAGCAATATGTCGCGGTGAACGCCGGCAGCGGTGGCGCGGCCCAGGCGTCCTCGCCCGAACTGCTGCCCAGGACGCAGCGGCGCATGGGCCGGCTCCTGGTCTTCAAGCTCGGCGGCACCGCGAAGGCGCCCGCCTATCAGGACCAGGATCGGCCGCGCGTCGACCTGTCCGCCGTGGAGGCGCCGACGGGCGACATCGCGGCGGGCCAGCGGACATTCGCGCGCAACTGTTCGGTCTGCCACGGCGCCAATGCGGCGGGGACCTGGCTGCCCGACCTGCGCCATTCGCCGATGATCGGCGCGAAGGACAGCTTCGCCTCGGTCGTGCTGGAAGGCGCGCTGGAAGGCAATGGCATGGCGTCCTTCAAGCGCCTGCTGAACGAACAGGATGCGGAAAATCTGCGCGCCTATCTCGTGGCCCAGGGACGCGCGGACGATCGGATGCAGGCGAGCGCCAAGAGCGCGCGGCGATAAGGGAGAAGCGGCGATGAGCAGGGACCAGGCCGACCATGACATCGTCATTCGCGGCGGCACCGTGATCGACGGCACCGGCGCGGCGGGCTTTGCGGCCGATGTCGCGATCCGGGATGGCGTCATCGTCGCTATCGGCGCTGTCGACGGGCGCGGCCGCGAGGAAATCGACGCCAGGGGCAAGCTGGTGACGCCCGGCTTCGTCGACATCCACACCCATTATGACGGGCAGGTCACCTGGGATGATCGGTTGCAGCCATCCTCCTATCATGGCGTCACCACCGTGCTGATGGGCAATTGCGGCGTCGGCTTCGCGCCGTGCCGGCCGCAGGACCGGGACCTTCTCGTCCGCCTGATGGAAGGGGTGGAGGATATTCCCGAAGCGGTGATGGCGCAGGGCCTGCCGTGGAACTGGGAAAGCTTTCCCGACTATCTCGACAGCCTGGAAGGCAAGCGGTTCGACATGGATGTGGGCGCGCAGCTGCCCCACGCCGCGCTGCGCGTCTATGTGATGGGCGATCGCGGCGCCAATATGGAGGCGGCGAACGCCGACGACATCGCCCGGATGCGCGCCATCGCGGCGGAGGCGGTGCGCGCGGGCGCCTTCGGCTTTTCGACCTCGCGCTCCTTCACCCACCGCACCAAGGCGGGCGACCCGATCCCGACGCGCGACGCGACCGAGGCGGAACTGGTCGGCATCGCGCAGGGCCTCAAGGACGCCGGCAGCGGCCTGCTCGAATATGTCGGCGCGCTCGGTGATTATGAAAAGGGCCTGCTCTGGGCGATGATGAAGGCGTCGGGCCGGCCGCTGTCCTTCAGCCTGGTGCAGGCGGCGGTCAATCGCGACACCTGGCGCCAGTCGCTCGCCGATCTGGAGCAGGCCAAGGCGCAAGGCCATGCCATGCGCGCGCAGGTCTGCGGCCGGCCGGTCGGCATCTTCCTCGGCCTCGACCTCACCATGAACCCCTTCAGCCTGCATCCCGCCTATCGCGCGATCGCCGACCGGCCGTTGGCGGAGCGGGTCGAAAGACTGTCCGACCCCGCCTTCCGCGCCACGCTGTTCGCGCAGGAAGCGGGGCATGAGGAGATATTCGACCGCCAGTCGCTGGTCGATTTCGACAATATGTATCCGGTCGCGGCCATCCCCGATTATGAGCCGCTGCCCGGCGCGTCGATCGGCGCGATCGCCCGCGAGCAGGGCGTGCCGCCGCAGCAACTGGCGCTCGACCATCTGCTCGCGGGCGGTGGCAATGGCCTCATCTACGTCCCCTTCCTCAACTATTTCGACCAGGATCTGGAAGCCGCGCGGGAAATGCTGGACCATCCGCTCTGCCTGCCGGGCCTGGGCGATGGCGGCGCGCATGTCGGGATGATTTCCGATGGCAGCCTGATGACATCCAACCTGTCCTTCTGGACCCGCGACCGCATGCGCGGGCCCCGGCTCGACCTTGTCGAGATGATCCGCAAGCAGACTGCGGACGCCGCCGACTGGATGGGCCTGGCCGATCGCGGGCGCGTCCGGGTCGGGCTGCGCGCCGACCTCAATGTCATCGATTATGATGCGCTGACCCTTTACGCGCCGGAAATCCGCCACGACCTGCCGGGCGGCGGCCGCCGCCTTGTGCAGCGCGCCGACGGCTATGTCGCGACCATCGTGGCGGGTGAGATCACCTATCGCGATGGCGAGCCCACCGGCGCGCTGCCCGGCCGGCTGCTGCGTAACCCCGCGTCCCACGCGGCGACGGCCTGAGGGGGGAGGGGGATGGCCATGCCGGACAGCAATGATCGGGTCGACGCCATCATCATCGGCGCGGGGCTCGCCGGCCTTTACGCCCATTACCGGCTGCGCGCGCTCGGCTTCACGCTGCGCGGGTTCGAAGCCGCGCCCGATGTCGGCGGCACCTGGTATTGGAACCGCTATCCTGGCGCGCGCTGCGATGTCGAAAGCCTGGATTACAGCTACAGCTTCTCCCCGGAACTGCTCGACGAATGGCAATGGAGCGAGCGGTTCGCGACCCAGCCCGAAATATTGCGCTATGTCGACCATGTCGCTACCCGCTTCGACCTGCGCCGCGACATCGCCTTTGGAACGCGGGTGACCGGCGCGCGCTTCGACGCGGCCGGCAATGAATGGGTGGTGGAAACGGAGGGCGGCGGGCGCCACCGGGCGCGCTTCCTGATCTGCGCCGTGGGATCGCTGTCGCTGCCCAAGGTTCCGGACTTTCCGGGCCTTGCCGATTTCCAGGGCCAATGGGTGCAGACCGGCGCCTGGCCGCGCGATCCGGTGGGACTCGCCGGCAAGCGGGTGGCGGTGATCGGCACCGGCTCCTCGGGCATGCAGGCGATCCCCGAAATCGCTGCCCAGGCCGCGCACCTCACCGTTTTCCAGCGCACCCCCAATTTCAGCGCGCCGGCCAATAACGGCCCGGTCGATCCGGCGCATGAGGCCGCCGTGCGCGCCGATTACAAGGGCTATAAGGACCGGCTGAAGCGGACGATCGGCGGCCTGCGCCAGCCGCTCAACACGGGTCTTCCCGCGCTCGAAGTGCCCGACGATCTGCGCAACGCCAAGTTCGAGGAAGCGTGGAACTTCGCCTGTTTCTCGATCCAGTCGGTGTTCAGCGACGTGATGGTCGACCTGCGCGCCAACGCGCTCGCCGCCGACTTCGTGCGCGCCAAGATCAGGAAGACGGTCACCGACCCCCTGGTCGCCGAGCGGCTGACGCCCCGCGACTATCCGTTCGGCGCCAAGCGGCTGGTGTTCGAAACCAACTACCACGCGACCTTCAACCAGCCCCATGTCGAACTGGTCGACATCCGCGCCACGCCGATCGAGCGGATCACGGCCACCGGCGTGCGGACGAGCGAGCAGGATTATCCCGTCGACCTCATCGTCTTCGCGATCGGCTTCGACGCCATGACCGGGCCGCTGCTGGCGCTCGACCTGCGCGGGCTGGAGGGACGCAGCCTGCGCGACGCCTGGGCCGACGGGCCGCTCAGCCTGCTCGGCCTGATGGTCGCGGGCTTCCCCAATCTCTTCACCATCAACGGGCCGGGCAGCCCGTCCGTCCTCACCAACATGATCGCCGCGATCGAGCAGCATGTCGACTGGATCGCCGACTGCATCGCTCATATGCGCGCCAAGGGGCTGGTGCGGATCGACGCCGACGCGCAGGCGCAGGCGGACTGGGCGGCGGAGGTGCGGCAGATGGCCGACTATACCGTCATGGGCGGCGCCAACAGCTGGTACACCGGCGCCAACGTGCCGGGCAAGCCGCGCGTCTTCCTGGCCTATGTCGCCGGGCTCGACGTCTATGCCGAACGGTGCGAGCAGATCGCGCGGGACGGCTATCCCGTCTGCCATTTCCTGGGCGGCGCCGATCAGCGGTCATCGGAATTTGAGGAGGAACGCACATGAGCATCATCAACCGCAACCTGGAAGGCAAGGTCGCGATCGTCACCGGCGCGGGCGGGGCCATCGGCTCGGCGACGGCGGAACGGCTGGTGCGCGCCGGCGGGCAGGTCGCCGTTGCCGACATCTTCGGGGACACCGCCGCCGCCACCGTCGCGCGGATCGAGGAACAGGGGCTTGGCGGCGCGAAGGCCTTCACGCTCGACATCAGCGACGAAGACCAGATCATCGCCTTCGTGAAGGAGGTCGCCGCCCACTTCGGCGGCATCGACATCCTGCACAACAACGCACATTTCAACCAGCAATTCTCCCAAGGGCAGGACAAGACGCTGCTCGACATGACGCGCGAGCTGTGGGACAAGAGCTTCGCGGTCAATGTGCGCGGCGCCATGCTGCTGTCGCGCGAGACCATCCCGCATATGCTGAAGCGCGGCGGCGGTGCGATCGTCAACACCTCCTCGGGCGCGTCGGAAGTGCCGGTGGTCGACGCCTTCATCGCCTATGGCCCGTCCAAGGGCGCGCTGGAATCGCTGACCCGCTACACCGCCGCCCAATATGGCCGGCAGAATATCCGCTGCAACGCGATCCTGCCGGGCGCGGTGCTGACGCCGGGCATGAAGCAGGTCTTCACCCAGCCGCAGCTCGACGCGATGGTCAGCCGCACCATGTTGCAGCGCATCACCCTGCCGGAGGATATCGCCGCCGGCGTGCATTTCCTCGCCTCCGACGATGCGCGCCAGATCACCGGCCAGCTGCTGCGGATCGACGCCGGGCGCATCTAGGGCGCGGCCCGCGGCAGGAAAGGATGGAACCAGTCATGACCCCCTTGATCACCGAACATGTCGTCAAGAGCGACCGCACCACGACCCATTATCTGCAGGCCGGACCCGAAGACGGGCCGGTGGTGATGCTGGTCCATGGCTATCCTGACCTCGCGACCAGCTGGCGGCACCAGATGCACCTGCTCGCCAGCATGGGCTTCCGCGCCGTCGCGCCGCATATGCGCGGCTATGCCGGCTCCTCCGCGCCCGCGAATGTGGAGGCCTATGCGGTCGAGGAAAGCGTCGCCGACCTGCTGGAACTGCTGGAGGAGATCGGCGCGGACAAGGCGGTGTGGGTCGGCCATGACTGCGGCGCGGCGGCGGTCTGGGGCCTCGCCTCGCACCATCCCGACAAATGCCTGGCCGTCGCCACCCTCTGCGTCCCCTATCTGCCCCAGGGCTTCACCCTGGACGTGGTCGGCGCGCTCGCCAACAAGGACATCTATCCCGCCGACCGCTTCCCCTATGGCCAGTGGGGCTATTGGGCCTATCAGGTCTTTCACGCCGCCGAGTCAGACGCGCAGCTCGACAGCGATGTCGAATCGGCCGTGCGCATGATCTTTCAGCGGACCAATCCCGCCTCCTTCGGCACCAATGTCGGCGGCGACGCCATCGCCGCGCCGCGCGGCTGGACCCCTGTCCTCGACTATATGAAGACCCAGCCGATCAGCTCGACGGTGCTGAGCGAGGAGGATTATCACGCCTATGTCGCGTCGGCCCGGCGCAACGGCTTTGGCCCGATCAACAATTATTACCGCAATGGCGACCGCAACGCCGCCTATGCCGCCACCGCTGTCAATGGCGGGCGCATCGACCTGCCGGTGCTGTTCATCCATGCACGCTACGACCGCAGCTGCCAGACGATCGGGTCGGACCTTGCCGAACCGATGCGCGCGCATTGCGCCGACCTGGTCGAAGCGGAGGTGGAGGCCGGCCATTGGGTGCAGCAGGAAAAACCGATGGACGTCAATGCCGCGCTCGTCGAATGGCTCGCGACCCGCGTGCCCGCGACCTTCGCCGCGCGGATCAAGCGGCCCGCCTCCTGACGCGCGGGGCGATTTGCGCCGGCCCGGCGAGTGATGATATTGAAGTGAAATTAATGCCCGCGTCGAAGGCAAGCTCATGGTGAGAAGGAGAGTGCGATGGTTTCGTTGACCATGTACAAGGAAAAGGGCGGGGCGCCCTCGGCGCCGGTCTCGCCCGCCGAACAGGAATTGCGGCGCGACCTTGCCGCCGCCTATCGCGCGGCCGCGCTGTTCGGCTGGGACGACATGATCGGCACCCATTTCACCGTCCGCGTGCCCCATGCCGAGGGTGAGCCCGAAGCCTTCCTCATCAACCCCTATGGCATGATGTTCGAGGAGATCACCGCCTCCTCGCTGGTCAAGGTCGATGTCGAGGGCAATATCCTGTCCGAAAGCGACTTTCCGGTGAACAAGGCGGGCTTCGTGGTCCACAGCTCGGTCCACCGCGCGCGCGAGGATGCGGGCTGCGTCATGCATCTGCACACCCGGGACGGCGTCGCCTGTTCGGCGCTGGAGGACGGGCTGCTGCCGCTCAACCAGACCGCGCTCATCATTCGCGGCAAGATCGGCGTGCATGAATATGAAGGGCCTGCGGTCAGCCTGGAGGAGCGGGAACGCATGGCGGCCGCGCTCGGCAATCACGACCTCATGTTCCTGCGCAACCATGGCACCATGGCGGTCGGCGCGACCGTGGCGGAAGCGTTCCAGCGCATGTATCTGCTCGAATGTGCCTGCACCTACCAGGTGCGCACGCTGGCGATGGGCCTGCCCTGGCACATGCCCGATCAGCATGTGATCGACGACACCTATCGCAAATATGGCCATCGCGATCCGCACAGCCAGCATTATGCGCGCGAACTGTTCTGGCCCGCGCTGCTGCGCAAGCTCGACCGCGTCTGCCCCGACTATAAGCAATGACGGAACGGCTTCGGGTCGACAGTCAGATCCATATCTGGGAAGCGGATCGGCCGGATCGACCCTGGCCGGCCGCCGGCTGGGACGGCAAGACAAGGCACGTCCATCGCGACGTGCCGATCGAGGCCGCCGAAGTGCTCGCCCGCATGGACGAGGCCGGGGTGGCGCGCGCCATTCTCGTGCCGCCTTCCTGGGAAGGCGACCGCAACGATGTCGTGCTCGCCGCCGCGCGGGCCTGGCCGGATCGTTTCGCGGTGATGGGCCGCTGGGCGCCCGGCACGCCGGTGGAAGCGATGCGCGGATGGCGCGACGCGCCCGGCATGCTCGGCATCCGCCTGATCGTGCCGCCCGAAACGGAGCTAGCGAGCGCCGACCATGATTTCTGGCGGATGGCGGCCGATGTCGACATGCCGCTGATGCTCCACCCCGTCGGCCAGAACGCGCTGCTGGCCGCGATCGCCGACCGCTATCCCGCGCTGCGGCTGACGGTCGACCATATGGGCACCGGCCTGGTCGGCGAGGGGCTGGACGAATTCGCGCAGGAGGACGCCTTCCTGGCGCTCGCCGCGCGGCCCAACATCTGTGTCAAGCTGTCGGCGGCGCCCTGCCACAGTCGGTTGGCCGCGCGGCCCTGGACCGACATGACCCCACATCTGCGCCGTTTGACCGATGCCTTCGGCCCCGACCGCTGCTTCTGGGGATCGGACCTCAGCCGCCTGCCTTGCCCCTATCGCGATCTCATCGACTATTTCGAGCAGGACCTGGACTGGCTGTCCGTCACCGATCTCGACCGCATCATGGGCCGCGCGCTGCTCGCCTGGCTGCGCTGGGAGTAGGGCGGAGGAGTTGAGCCCAATCCGTTCGCTGCGAGCGAAGTCGAGAAGCCAGCAGCGCAGCCCTTGCCCTTTCCCGACCCCGCTCAAAACCAACGGGCGGAAGCGCGCCTGAGCCACCATGCTCCGCAAGCGCGCAATGGCACGTTACCCGGCGAAGGCCGGGGCCCGGTTCCTCGTTCGCCCCTGGACCCCGGCCGCCGCCGGGCAACAGCCACTCAAGACCCGCCCGATCCCGACAGTCAAACGATCCGAAACGGCATCAGCATCTTGAAGAATTTCTCGCGGGATTGCGCGCCGATCTTGCCGTACATCTTGCGCACCTGGGTCCGCACCGTGTCGACCGACACTTTCCGCTCGCGCGCGATCTCCACCACGGTCTTGCCGCAGAACAGCGCGAGCGCGGCTTGGCCTTCGCTTTCGGTGAGCCCGTAAATGGCGCGGAAATCGGCGAAGAGCGGGCGCTCCTCGGCATGGGAGGAATTGACCTCCAGGCAGAACATGTCGGTCGCGGGATCATATTGCCCCAGCATCGCGACATGGCCCTGGCCGTCCTTCAGCGTCAATATCTCGCCCGTGGCGCCGGCCCGCAGCGCCGCGAGAAAGGCGGAGAGTTTTTCGGCCGCCGCCCCGTCCAGGACCAACTGGCGATCCTGCTCATGCATGACCCGGCTGGCATCCAGCGCCCGCTGCGCCGTGTCGTTCCACCAATGAATCCGCCAGGCCGAATCGATGATCAGCCGGCCCCTCAAATCAGCCGAAAGCCATCGCAAGGCGAGCGCATCGATTGGCCCCTGATCCGTCCGCAGCATCCCCACCCCAAATCTGCGCCCACAAACTAAAACGTGGGCGTTCTAGTAAGCGCAGCGTCCGATAGCAATGCCGGTGGGGCGATATCATTCCCGCTTTTGCCCATTATTGAGCAAAAAAGATCAACATATATTCCGGATTTGTTTCGTTCTTGACCGAGATCAAGATCGGTGGGCGCATTATCGAAGAAGAATGACTTGGCGGGGGCGGGGCGGCTGCCTCTGACGATTGCAGCCGCCTCCCTCGCGTCGGCGCGATGGCGCGGAAATTACTGACGCACCGCCACGATATTGGCGACGCCACTTTGCGCGATGGTGGCAAAGCTGGCCGCTGTTCCCTGGATGACCGATGCGCTGTTGCGGCTGCCCTCCTGCATCAGCGTCGCCACGCCCTGGTCGGACAGCTGAAGAATCTCGGCGACATTGGCGTTGCCGCGCTGGAACAGGATGGAGACGTTGTGCGCGCCATATTGCCGCTGGAGGGCGCGATTGCCGGCGCCGTCCTGCGCCGCGAACTGCAGATTATCCTCGCCGCGCCAGTCCTGCTGCCACAGATTGCCGCGCGCATCTTCGATCGCCGCCGATCCGGCGCCGCTGCGACGATAGCTGCCAAGGTCGAGCCCATAGCCCAGAAACGCCAGTTCTGCCGGCTTGCCGCCGGAGGAAAGCTGCTGCGACAGCTGCTCGGCGCTGGCGGCCTGCGCGAAGGACAGGGGCGCCGGCCCGGCCTGGAACGATGCGGCGGACGATGCCCGGGGGCCGGGCGCCTGCGCGACGAAGGCGCTGACGGCGCTGGTCGGCACGATCTGGCTGATCATCGGCGCGGCCCAGGAAGACCCCTGGCCCAGCTGATCGATCAGCGCGTCCGACTGCGCGGCGCTGGCGGTCCAGGGCGCGGCGACCGCGATCAGGGCACCCAACAGGGCAACGCCCTTTTCAATTGCTGCAAAGCCCTTGTGATCAGGCGTCATATTGTCCTCCGGCATTGTCCCCGGAGGATGGCCTAAGTTCAGGGAATGAAGATATCGTTAGCGTAACCTTCTGTTTCTCCTGACTTCTTATCACTTCATTTGATGATTTCGGCGTGACCTACCAGTTCATTGCCGCGAAAAATCTTCAACTGCACGCTATAATGATCGTCCGCCGCGATCGACCCGAAGGCGATGTGCGACAGGCGCACGGCTTGGTGCGGCGCGGCCTTGATCGCGCCGGCCTGCTTGACCCGCGCATTGCCCGCGACCCCGATTTTCTCGCCGGTCAGTTCATAACGCCCTTCGAACGGCTGATGCGCGGTCACATAGCCGACGAACTGCTTGGTCGCGTTGGGCGCGTCCTCGACCAGGATGCTGGCATCGATCACCAGCGGGGCGGCGGCCTGTGCCGGAACGATCATCATGAACCACCCTGCCAGCAACGACAAAAAACGACGCGTCATGTTCAATTTCCTCGCGGGACGATGACCGATCCGCCGCCGGGCACGATGACCGGCTGGCCTTCGGGGGAGGGTGGTGCATTGTTCAGGCTGTTGGCGGCCGCCTGGGCGGCGACGGCCTGCGCCACCGGCGAATGGGACAGGTCGCCCGAACTCAGCCGCCGCGCCACTTCGCCGGCGTCGGGGGCCTGGCCGCGCGCCTGCTGTTCGCTGGCCATGCGCTGCGCGGCGCGCTCATCCTCGTTGGTCAGCAGCGCTTCTTCGGCCGACAGCGGCCGGGGCGGGGGCGCCGCCTCGATCACGCTGGCGCAATCGACGCCCTTGGGCGGAGCGCCCTTGCCCTCGGCCGCGCGCGCGCAGGCGTCGACCAGGCCGGGCGGAACGGCGGCCACGCGCGGCGGCACATTGCGGTCGGCCAGCTGCGATGTCGGCGCGGCGGCGGCAGCACGCGGCGC
>DATEJA010000161.1:0-11879 GCA_035278405.1 Sphingobium sp.
TTCGCGAAGCCGGACCATAGGCAAGATCTTCTACGATAGGCCTCTGCGCCCAAGGAAGCGACGCGGTGGGCGCGCGATACAATTCACGTGTCGCCTTGAGCACTTCCGGGTCGAAACATGCCCCGATCCGTTGCAACTCGACCTTAACGGCTGCCTCATCAAAATATGGTTGCTGCACGACCGCCCTACCTCTCAGACAATTGGTTATCGACCGACAATGCGAACGGTCAACGGAGTGAGATCAGCGACATGGCCCTTGACCACATCGCCAGGCTGGATCGCCCCTACCCCTGCCGGCGTTCCGGTATAGATGAGGTCGCCCGGTTCAAGCCGATATTGGCGCGAGAGCTGGCTGATAATTTCCGCGCTGTTCCAGATCATCTGGGCCAGGTCGCCGGTCTGGCGGACGTCGCCGTTCACGGTCAGGTTGATGGTCCCGGCGTCGAGCAGCGGCCCGCCCTCGGTCGGATGCAACAGGCCGATCGGAGCGGACCGGTCGAAGCTCTTGCCGATCTCCCACGGGCGGCCGGCCTTGCGCGCTTCCACCTGCACGTCGCGGCGGGTCAGGTCGATGCCCACCGCCTGGCCGAACACATGGGCGGCCGCCTGCTCGGTCGGAATGTCGCTGCCCCCCCGGCCGATCGCCAGGACCAGCTCTATCTCATGCTGGAAATCCTCCGTGACGGTCGGATAGGGCACCTGTGCCCCGTCCAGCACGATCGCGTCGGTCGGCTTCTGGAAGAAGAAGGGCGGTTGCCGTTCGTCCCCGCCCATCTCGCGGATATGTTCGGCATAGTTGCGACCGACGCAATAGATGCGCCGCACCGGGAAGAGCGAGTCCGACCCCAGGACGGGGACAGCCACGCGCGGCGCGGGAGAGAGGACGTAATTCACTTCAGTCATTGCCGCGCGACTCCCGGAACATGTCCAGCTTCTCCTGGACGATGCGATCTGAATAGGAAAAGATGACGAGGTCGGTTTCGGCCTCGATGCTGTAGCGATGCCAGCTCGGCACCACGAACAGGTCCTTGGGGCCCAGCACGAAGCGCTGCTCGCCCACGGTGACCGCCCCCTGCCCTTCCACCACCGAAAAGACGGTGCCGGCGGTCGACCGATAGGTCTGGGTCGCAAAACCCTTGGGCAGCAGTTGCATCGCCGTCGTGATCGTGGGCATGGCCGTCTTGCCGTTGGTCGGGTTGATATAATGCATCTTGTAGCCGTGGCAGGCGTCCGGGTCGCGCATCTGGCTGACCCGGTCCAGCGCCTCGCGGGTGCGGCGATAGGGATAGTTGAAGATCGGCGATGTCTGCGATGTCGGCTCATAGTCGACCGGCAGCAGATTATAGCCCGCTTCCGCCATCGCGCTGCCTTCCGGGCGGACCAGCGGGTGCGTCCGGCCCGGATAGCCTTCGCGGAAGCTCGCGCTCAGCAGGTTGACAATGTGCATGTCCAGCCCGTCGATCCACACCATCGGGCCGTCCGACTCATTGCCATGGTCGTGCCAGGTCCAGGACGGGGTGATGACGAAGTCGCCCGGCTCCATCATGGTGCGCTCGCCCGCGACGGCGGTATAGGCATCATGCCCCTCGATGATGAAGCGCAGCGCGGAGGCGACATGGCGGTGCGCCGGCGCGATCTCGCCCGGCAGGATGATCTGGTAGCCGCAGAACAGGCTGGGCGTGATCCGCGACTGTCCGGGCAGGCCCGGATTTTCGAACACCAGCACGCGGCGCTCGGCTTCCTCCGTGGAGATGAGGTCGCACGCCTCGATCAGATAGGGCCGCACCTCGCCATAGGCCCAGTGCGCCGGAACCGCGGGCGACTTGGGCTCTTCGGCCACCAGGCCGCCCAGCACCCGCCACAGCGGCGCCAGGCTCTTTTCCCGCGCGCGATCATAAAAGGGCGTCCGGCCCGCTTCCGCAGCCCGATCCACCGTATCCACAAAGCCGTCATCGATCGCCATGGCGCTCCTCTCTTCCTTCACGCTCTGCCCGCTTGTCGTGGCCAACGAAACTCTTCCATGTAAGGTTTACAGCAGAATGTCCAGCGCGTAAACAGCCGACCGACCGTCCCCGCGACCCCGCCCCGAAATCTCTTTTTTTTCGAGACTTCATTCATGCTTTCGCCCGACCCGCTGTTCATCACCTGCGCCATCCTCGCCGTCACCATCTCCGGCCTGGGCAAGGGCGGCTTCGCTGGCCTTGGTATGTTGTCCATGCCGATCATGGCCCAGGGCATGAATCCCATCAAAGGCGCCGCGATCCTGCTGCCCATTCTGGTGGTCCAGGATGTCGTGGGCGTCTGGGCCTTTCGCCGCACCTGGGACAAGGCGGTCATCGCCGCCATGCTGCCCGGCATGGCGCTCGGCGTCCTGCTGGGCTACCTCTTCGCGGCAATCGTGGATGAACGGGTCGTCACCGGCATCGTCGGCCTGCTCTCGCTGCTGTTCGGCCTCTACCGCCTCTGGCTGGAACGCGGCGGACGGGTGCCGTTGCCGTCCAACTCCCCTTATTGGGTCGGTTCGCTCTTCGGGGTGGGGTCGGGCTTCACCAGCCAGATCGCCCATGCTGGCGCTCCCCCTTTCCAGATGTGGGTGATCCCCCGCCAGCTTCCCCGCGACGTGCTGGTGGGGACGACCGCCATCGCCTTCGCCGCGATGAACTGGATGAAGATCCCCGCCTATGCCGCGCTGGGGCAGTTCACCCGCTCCAATCTCCAGGCCAGCACCCTGCTCATGCCCGTCGCCCTGGCCTCGACCGCCGCCGGCGTCGTCCTTGTCCGCAAGGTCGACGCGCAGCGCTTCTACACCCTCATCTACGTCCTGATGGTCGTCCTGGGCGGCCGGCTGGTCTTCCAGATGCTGTGAGCGCGGCTCAGGCAATCCGGTTCGGCGGCGTGCCGCCCGCTTCATGCGTTTCCATCGCGTCGGCCAATATGTCGGCCATGGCCAGGCGCGCCTCCCAGGTCGAACTGCCGATATGCGGCAGCAGGAACGCGTTGGGCAGGTCGAGATAGCCCGGGTGGATGTGCGGCTCATTATCGAACACGTCCAGCCCGGCCGCCAAAATGGTGCCGTCCTTCAGCGCGGCGATCAGATCGTCATCCTTCACCAGATCGCCCCGCCCGATATTGACCAGGATCAGCGACGGCTTCGCCAGGCGCAACGTGTCGGCCGCGATGAAATAGCGCGTTTCCGGCGTCGAAGGCCATGCCAGCACGACGACATCGCTGTCCGCCAGCAGCCCGCGGGGATCGCCATAGAAGCGCGCGTCCTCGCCCGCCACTTCCCGCTGATCGTGATAGCCGATCTTCATGCCGAAGGCCCGCGCCCGCGCGGCGATCTTGCGGCCGATATTGCCCATCCCGAAAATGCCGAGCCTCTTGCCGCCCAGCCCCTCGCCGATGAGCTGGTCGGGGGTCCAGCCTGTCCAGCGCCCCTCCCGCAGCAGCGCGATGCTCTCGGTCGCCCGCCGCGCCGCGCCCAGGATCAGGAACAGGCTGGCGTCGGCCACCGCGTCCGCCAAGACGGCCGGCGTGTTGAAGACCGCGATGCCCCGCTCGCGCGCGGCGGCCAGATCGATATGGTCATAGCCCACCGAATAGGTCGCGATCGACTTGACCGACGCCGGCAGCGCCGCGATGGCCGCCCGATCGAAACGGTAAGGCCGGATGGAACAGAGGATCGCATCCGGCTCGACAGCGGCGGCATCTTCCAGGCGACCACGGACCAGATCCATGCGCCCCTCGAACCGTTCGAAGACGCGGTCCGGCATATCAAGGACCGATAATAATTTCATGGCGACCCTCTCTCCTTATGGTTCGACGAACAGCAGCGCCGGCGTTTCCAGCAACGCCTTCACGCGCTGAATGAAGGATGCGGCGTCCCAGCCGTCGACCACGCGATGGTCGAAGGAAGAGGACAGGTTCATCATCTTGGCGATCCTGATCTGGCCGCGATCGACGACAGGCCGCTCGATCACCTTGTTGACGCCGACGATCGCCACTTCGGGACTGTTGATGACGGGCGTGGTCGCCACGCCGCCCATCGCGCCCAGGCTGGTGATGGTGATGGTCGACCCCGTAAGGTCCGAAGTGGACGCGCGCCCTGCCCGCGCCAGGCCGGAGAGGCGCGACAGCTCCGACGCTACCCCCCAGATGTCCTGACTGCCGGCATCGCGCAGAACCGTCACGACCAGTCCCTGGGGCGTCTGCGTCGCGATACCGGCATGAACCGCTGCATAGCGCCGCACGATCCCCGCCGAGTCGTCGTAAAGGGCGTTGAGATGCGGGAATTCCGGCAGCACCTTTGTCAGCGCGCGCACCAGGAAAGGCAGCAGCGTCAGCTTCGGCCGATGCTCGGCCCGCATGGCGTTGAGGCTTTCGCGCATGGCCTCCAACTGGGTGACGTCCACCTCCTCGATATAGGAGAAGTGCGGAATCCGGCGCTTGGTATCCTGCATCCGTTCGGCAATGCGCCGCCGCAGGCCGATGACGGGCACCTCGTCCACATCACCGCTTACCGAAGCCAGGGGTGCGACAGGCGCCGGAACCTTGGCGACCGGGATCGGCGGCGAGGCAGGCTGCGGCGCGGAGCTGTAAGCGACATAGGCATCCACGTCCGTCTGGCGGATCCGCCCGCCGGCACCCGACCCGATGATATCACCCAGATTGATGCCCAGATCGGCGGCGCGCTTGCGCAGCGCCGGCGAAGCCAGCACCCGCCGGCTCGGCTCCTGCACGGCCGGGACCACCTCCATCTTCGAAGAGGCAGGCGGGCCATCGGGCAGGCCCCGCACGGCCCGGGGCGCCTCGCCCACCAGTTCCAGCACCGGCTCGACGCCTTCCTCCTCGACATCGAACAGCAGGACGACGCCGCCCACCGGCAACATGTCGCCCGGACTGCCGGTGCGCTCGATGATCTTGCCGGCGAAGGGCGCGGTGACTTCGACGGTGGCCTTGTCGGTCATCACGTCGCAGAGCGGCTGGTCCTCCGCGACCATCTGTCCGACTTCCACATGCCATGCGACTAGTTCGGCCTCTGCCGTGCCTTCGCCGATGTCGGGCAGTTTGAAGGGTCTTTGTGCCATGTCTTAACGCTCCACTGCCCGGCGAAGCGCCGCGCCGACACGCGCAGGGCCCGGAAAATAATCCCACTCAAAAGCATGCGGATAGGGCGTGTCCCATCCCGCGATCCGCTCGACCGGGGCTTCGAGCGAATAGAAGCAATGCTGCTGGACAAGGGCGGCCAGTTCCGCGCCGAAGCCGCAGGTCAGCGTCGCTTCATGGACGACGACGCAGCAACCCGTCTTGTCGACCGACGCGACGATCGTATCGAGATCCAGCGGGACCAGGGTCCGAAGGTCGATCACCTCCGCATCAATGCCCGTCTCCTCCGCTGCGGCCAGTGCGACATGGACCATCGTGCCATAGGCAAGGACGGTGACGGCCTCGCCCGGCCTGACGACGGACGCCTTGCCCAGGGGCACGGTATAATGGCCATCGGGCACTTCGCCGGCGGGATGCTTCGACCAGGCCGTGACCGGACGGTCGTGATGTCCGTCGAACGGCCCGTTATAGAGCCGCTTCGGTTCGAAGAAGAGCACCGGATCGTCGTCCTCGATCGCGGAGATGAGCAATCCCTTGGCGTCATAGGGATTGGACGGGATGATGGTCTTCAGGCCCGCGACATGCGTAAAAATGCCTTCCGGCGACTGGCTGTGCGTCTGGCCACCATAAATGCCGCCGCCATAGGGCGTGCGCACCGTGATCGGCGACCACCAATCCCCCGCCGTGCGATAGCGCAGGCGCGCCGCTTCGGAGATCAGCTGGTCGGCGCCGGGGTAGATATAGTCGGCGAACTGGATCTCCACCACCGGCCGCATGCCATAGGCGCCCATGCCCACGGCCGTTGCGATGATGCCGCCTTCCGTGATTGGCGCGTCGAACACGCGGGTGAGGCCATGATGTTCCTGCAACTTGTCGGTGGCGCGGAAAACGCCCCCGAAATAGCCGACATCTTCACCGAAGATCACGACCTTGGGGTCATTCTTCAAGCAGACATCCATGGCGCTGTTGATCGCCTGGATCATGTTCATTCGCGCCATTATTGTCCCTCCAGCATCTGCTCGCGCTGGCGTTGCAAATGAGCAGGCATTTCCTTGTAGACGTCCTCGAACATCGACGTCCGGTCGTGCTGGGGCCCCTGCCCCAACGTGCCGAGCGCCTCCGACGCGCGGCCTTCCTCGCGCACATGCTCGACCAATTCCTCGCCCAGCGCCTTGTGACGATCCTCGTCCCATTCGCCGATCAGGGTCAGGTGGCGGGCCAGCCGTTCGATCGGGTCGCCGAGCGGCCAGGCGGCCGCTTCGTTGGCGGCGCGATAGCGGCTGGGGTCGTCGCTGGTCGAATGGCCGTCGGCGCGGTAGGTGACCAGTTCGATCACCGTAGCGCCCAGATTGGCGCGAGCCCTCGCCGCTGCCCATTGGGTCGCCGCATAGACGGCAAGGAAGTCATTGCCGTCCACCCGCAGGGCGGGCAGTCCATAGGCAAGGCCCCGCGCGGCGAATGTCGTCGCGTCGCCACCCGCGAACCCGGCGTAGGAACTGATCGCCCACTGATTGTTGACGATGTTCAGCACGGCCGGCGCGCGATAGACAGACGCGAAGGTGAGCGCATGATGGAAGTCCCCCTCCGCAGTCGCGCCGTCGCCTATCCATGCGGCCGAGATCCGCGTGTCGCCGCTCGCCGCCGACGCCATGGCCCAGCCCACCGCCTGGCTGTACTGGGTGCCCAGATTGCCGGAAATGGAGAAGAAGCCCGCCTCGCGGCTGGAATAGAAGACCGGCATCTGCCGGCCCTTGAGCCGATCGCCGCTATTGGAATAGACCTGGTTCATCAGGTCGCGCAGCGGCCAGTCGCGGGCCATGAAAATGCCCTGCTGGCGATAGGTTGGGAAACACATGTCGCCCCGGTCGAGGGCCATGGTGGCCGCCACGGCGATGGCTTCCTCGCCTGTCGACTTCATGTAGAAGCTGGTCTTGCCCTGGCGCTGAACGCGCACCATCCGCTCGTCATAGGCGCGGGTCAGCATCATGGCGCGCAGGCCGCGCCGCAGCGTGTCGGGATCAAGGCCGAGCTGCCATTCCCCCTTCGCCGCACCGGCGTCGTCGAGCACCCTGACCATGCCATAGGCATAATCCCGTATGTCGGCGGCGGAGACATCTACCGGCGGACGGGCAAGCGCCCCGGCCTCGCCGATCGCCATCGCCGAAAAATCCGGCCCGGTGCCCGGGCGCGACGGGGGGACGGGCACATGCAGAGAAAGGGCATGGCTGTTATGCCCCATGATTGGACGTGTCATCAGACCTTTCCTTCGACCAGATGAGCGCGCTCCACGAGCACGATCGAACGGATTTTTTCCAAAAGCAGCTGAGCAGTGGCCGGCTCGACGCACGCCACCTCGACATCGATAAGCAGCCAGGGCCCCGAAGTCCGGCAGCACAGCTGGTGGGGCACGATGTTGCGCTGGGCGAACAGCCCCGCGATCCGCAACATCACCTGAGGGTCCTGTTCGGCGCGAACCGCGAAGGCATGAAGCGTGGGTGCAGCCGACGGGGTGACCGGCATGGGCGCGGGATGCGACCGGCTATCAAAATCAAGTGAGGGCATCGGGGCTGGCTCGTCGGCATCCTTCTCAACGACTTTGCTTATGACACCCCAAAGGTGGTAAAACATCCTCATTCTTCCAAGGAAGTCTATCACTCGCCGGAAAAATTATCCGCTCAGCGCCGAGTATGAGGAAAGATCTACCTTCCGATCACGAACCGGCCGAATTGCGGCGTCCCACGCGCGGCATGCGATTAACCTTCCATGGAAGTTTTATCTTGCGATTCCGTCCAGGCCGGCTTATCCTGATGGCTCTTCCCGCGGGGACAGCTTGCGCCAAGCGGGAATCTGACCCCACATGATATTTGTAGGCTGAGGATGACTGAACCATTATTTCCTGTCCGGATAACGGCAATCGAGTTCGCGGCGGAGGACATTCTCTCCTTCACGCTACGATCCGAGGATGGCGCCCTGCCCGCGCTGATCGATCCGGGCAGCCACGTCGATGTGCATCTGCCGAACGGGATGATGCGCAGCTATTCCCTGTCGAACGGCGCCGAGCACAGGCGGGGCTATCGCTTGACGGTCGCGCGCGACGTAGCCAGCCGGGGCGGCTCCACCTATATGCATGACCATCTGCGCGTCGGTCAAATGCTGGAAATCAGCAAGCCGCGCAACAATTTCAAGCTCGCTGAAGATGCCGCGATATCGGTGTTCTTCGCGGGCGGGATCGGCGTCACGCCCTTCATCCCGATGATGACGCGCCTCAATGAGATCGGCAAAGCCTGGCGCATCTATTATTGCACGCGCAACGAAGAACGCGCCGCCTTGTCGGATGAGATTTCGCAGCTGGCGGCGGATGGCCAGGGCGAGTTCATCGCGCATTTCGACGACAAGGATGGCCTGTTCGATCTCAAGGGAACGCTGCGGTCGCTCCCTGCGGCGGCCCATGTCTATTGCTGCGGCCCGACCGGCATGCTCGACGCGTTCCGCGCCGGCGCCCAGGAAGCGGGCATTGCACCCGATCATGTGCATTTCGAATATTTCAGCTCCGAGGTCGAAAGCGCGACCGAAGGCGGCTTTGTCGTCGTCCTCAACCAGACGGGTACCCAGATCAGCGTGAGCAAGGGGCAGACCCTGTTGCAGGCGCTGATCGATAATGGCGTCAACGTTCCTTATTCTTGCGAGGAAGGCATCTGCGGCGCGTGCGAGACGCGCGTGATCGAGGGCACACCCGACCATCGCGACATGGTGCTGACCGATGAGGAAAAGCAAGCGAACAGGACGATGATGGTCTGCTGCTCGGGTTCCAAGTCGCCGCGACTGGTGCTGGACCTTTAGGCGGCTTGCAGACTGTTTGAGTCGGGCGGACTCGCGGATGGCCTGGTTTCCCGGGCCATCCAGAGCGGCCGCCTGACTATCCCTGACAGTTCATCGCCGGCCGAACAGCCGATCACTCCAGCGCCGTCGAAAACCACGGGATGAATGTCAGGGCGCTGATCCGCCAGCCGTCAGTCGTCAGGCGATATTCATCCTGGTAAACAAAATAACCCCGATGCGACGCTTGCTTCGCCTCGGGCGGCTGGACGAACACCTCCTCCACCTTCCACATCGCCTTGGCCTGGTGAGGCCCCACAACCTCTATGATCGGCGCTGACGGGATATGCATCGTCTTCGCGTCGGCGACATAGGCACTGGCGATCTGGACATAAACGTCGATCGAAGGGATCGGCGGCATTGGCTCTTCCGCGTCCGGCGCCGTCGCGCGGCTATAGTCGATCATGGCATCTTCGGTGAAGCATTGGGTGAAATCATCCCAGCGCTTCTCGTCAACCGCAAGCAGCGAACGCGCCTTCAGATCCATGATCGCACAATGGATGGCGCCAATGTCTGTCATGCCCATACCCTCATTGCTTGGCGGAACGATCCGAAAAAAACGGTCTGCGCTGGCGAGATCCCAAAGGGCGCCTTCGCAGACCGTCGGATCGACATCATGTCGTCAGAAGTTGAAACCCAGCGACACGCCATAGGTGCGGGGCGGGGCAGGATTGCCGACCAGGCCCAGGGGTGTCAGGATGTTGATCGCATAATCATATTGCTTGTCGAGCAGGTTCTTGACCCATAGCGAAGCAAAGAGCTTCTGGTCGCTCGATGTCCAGCGTTCGGTGACATTCAGAAGATAACGGGTCGGCAATTTGAAACGGTTCGCCGGGTCCACATAAGTCTTGCCGCGATAATTGAGATTGGCGGACGTGGTGAAATTACCGATCGACGTCTGCAGCTCATGGGAGGCAGAAACCGTATAGCTCCATTCCGGCGTGTTCGTGATGACATTGCCTGCGGCATCGAGATTGCCCACGGCTATGATCGATCCATCGGGCTGCGGAACATAATTGGGCGCCAGAGGATAGCTTTTATATTTGGTATCCAGATAGGTGCCGGACAGCGACAGCGTCAGGGAACGGATGGGCTTGGCGACGAATTCGAAATCGACGCCCTTCATCTCGGCCGAACCCGCATTGATCGTCACGACCGCGCCCTGGTTGTAGATCTGCTGCTGAAGCCCCTTATAATCATAGAGGAACGCGGACAGATTGACCCTCAGGTGCCGGTCGAACAGATCGGCCTTGGTCCCGACCTCATAGGCGGTCAGGAATTCCGGCTTCACCGGCGGATTCTGCGAGGCATTGGCAAAGCCGGCCAGGCTCGACTGGTTGAAGAAGCCCGCATTGAAGCCGCGCGATACGGAGGCATAGGCCAGAATGTCCGGGCTGAACTTGTGGTCGAGCGCAATGCGCCACGTCGGCTCCTTGAATTTCTGCGACTGCTGACCCGAACGGCTCGGTATGGTCACGCCGTTCGCCTGCACATAGCCGTCTATGCTGCGTTTTTCGATGGTATAGCGTCCACCCAAAGTGAGCTTCGTATCGGGCAGGACCTCATAGCTCATCTGTGCATAAGCCGCTCCTGACTCGTCGATATCCTTCGCAAAGGCCGCGGTCGTATTGATCTGGAAAGGCGACATGATCGCCTTGCCATGATAATAGAACAAGCCGGCCACCCACTCCAGCGGCCCGCCGCTGCCGGACAGGAGCTGCAGTTCCTGGGTGAAGGACGTGCGGGGGTCACGATGGATCGACAGGTTGACGATGCTGGCCGGCGTGCCGTCGAAATCGATCCTGATATGCTCCTGGCTCTCGCGATAGGCGGTGATGCTGCGGAACGTCAGGTCTGAAATTTCGGTTTCGAAAGACAGGCTGGTCCCCCACTCCTTGGTATCGAAACCGGGCGTGCGTGGTCCGAAATTGCCGTCATAGGGCCCCGGGTAGAATTGCCCCGGCCCGCGCCTGCGGATCGCCCCGCCGGCGAACACCGAGCCATAGCCGAAGGCCGGCGCGACCGTGGTTCCGACATTGCCGTGAACTTCATTATAGTCGCCGGCAAGCGTCAGGTTGGTGACGTCCGACAGATCGAGGCGCAGCCTTGCGCGGCCGGAAAATTTCCGGGTCTTGAAGAGATCATCGCCATTATAGACGTTGGTCCCGAACCCCTTGTCCTGATTGCTGTAGCGAAGCGAAAGATCGGCAGCCACGCCGGACGCCAGACCGCCGGTCACATAGCCGGTGGCATCGATCGTTTCGTAATTGCCGTAGCCGATCTCGAACTTTGCGGCCGTGGTCTCGCTCGGCGGGCGGGTCGTGATCTGAATGACGCCGCCGGTCGCGTTCCGGCCGAACAGCGTGCCTTGCGGCCCCTTGAGCACTTCCAGGCTGGAGACGTTAGCCAAGTCCATCGACTGTCCGAAAGGCATATAGACGCCGTCGACAAAGGTCAGCACCGCGGGCGTCGTGTTGGAACTGTTCGTTCCCACGCCCCGGACGAAGACGGCAGGTCGAGCAGCGGTAGGTTGGATGAGCAGGCCGCCGACGACTGACGTCAGGTCTTCGGTCGATCGGACGGCAGTCTTCTGAAGACTGTCCGCCGAAAAGCTCTGGAGAGAAATGGGCACCGATTGTGCCGATTCCGATCGCCGCTGGGCCGTGACCACGATATCTTCGATTTGCCCGGCCTGCGCATTTTCCTGCCCAGCCGTTTGCGGGGGCACGGCCGCGCCTTGCGCGTGCGCCACCGTAGCGATCAGGGGCGTTATCAGCGGCGCCATCGCCATCAACAAGGCATGACGACGCGCATGAACCATCAGGGTCATCTATTCTCCTCCCTCTTTCATTTATCTTCCACGTGAGATAAATGACAAACAAGGAGTAGGCAAGCGA
>DATEJA010000162.1:0-2321 GCA_035278405.1 Sphingobium sp.
GCTTCGGCACAGGTCATGCGCGGTTGCATCACGCGATTGGCGATGAAGCCGTCGCACACGCCCGAAAGAACGGCGACCTTGCCGAGCCTGCGACCCAGCGCCATGCCGGTGGCGATCACTTCGTCGGCCGTCCTGGCGCCGCGCACGACCTCCAGCAGGCGCATGATGTTGGCCGGCGCGAAGAAATGCAGGCCGATCACATGCTCCGGCCGGGATGTCGCGTCCGCAATGACGTTCAGGTCCAGGAAGGACGTGTTGCTCGCCAAAATGGCGCCGGGCTTGGCTGCGGCGTCGATCTGGCCGAATATCTGCTTCTTGAGTTCGATCTCCTCGAACACGGCCTCGATCACCAGATCAGCGGCGGCGACGGCCGTCGCCAGATCCGTGCTGACGCTGAGCAGGCTGGACCGTTTTTCGGCTTCCGCTTCGCTGATGCGGCCCTTCGCCGCCAGGGCCGAGATCGTCTTGCGAATTCCGCCGGCGCCGCGTTCCACCGCCGCGCTGTCACGATCGACCAGGGTGACCGCCATGCCGCTGTTGAGGAAAGCGGTGGCAATGCCGCTGCCCATCGTCCCTGCGCCGATGACGGTGACCGTATTCACGTCGATGGGCGACGCATCCTTGCGAAGCCCCGGAATTTTCGCTGCCGTGCGTTCAGCGAAGAACAGGTGACGCTGCGCGCCTGACTCGTTCGACGCCACGAGTTCCTCGAACAATTCAAATTCGCGCTTCATGCCCGCATCGAAGGGCAGCGCCGCAGCGGCTTCGATCGCCTTCACGATGTTGCCCGGCGCCTTGAAGCCCGTGAACGCGCGCGCATTTGCCTGCCGATAGGCTTCGATGGCCGCGCTGGCCGCCGCTGCGTCCAGATCGGTGTCCATGTCGCAGATGCGGCGCAGGGGCGCGCCTTCGTCCAGCAGGCTGCGGGCGTAGGCAATGGCTTCCTCCGGCAGGTCGCCGTCGACCACCTTGTCCACAAGACCGAGCTTCAGCGCCTTCGCGGCGCCCACCGGACGACCGCCGACGATCAGGTCAAGAGCCGCCTCGACCCCGGCAATGCGCGGCGTGCGCTGGGTCCCACCAGCGCCCGGCAGCAGACCGAGCGAGACTTCGGGCAGGCCGACCTTGGCCGAGGACAAGGCCAGGCGATAATGGCAGGACAGCGCCAGTTCGAGGCCGCCGCCCAGCGCCGTGCCGTGAATTGCGGCGATGACCGGCTTGGGCGATGCTTCGATGACCGCGAAAATCTCGTTCAGGTTGGGGCTGCGCAGTTCGCCGTCAAGTTCGCCGATGTCCGCCCCCGCGAAGAAAGTCCGGCCGTCGCAGCGGATGATGAACGCCCGTGCCTCCGGGTCCGCAACCGCGCGGCGGATCCCCTCGTCCAGAGCGACCCGGACATCGTGACCCAGCGTATTGACCGGCGGCGAATTGATGGCCAGCACCGCAATGGCATCCTGCACCACATAGCTGGAGATGCCCGCCTGGGCGATCGGTTGATTCATATGTGTCTCCGGGAACTTGTTCGAGTGAATTACAGCGACTGGCCGTCGTCGATGGTGAAGACGGACCCGGTCACTTCGGCGCTCGCATCCGAGCAGAGATAGAGGATGGACGGGTCCAGGACGCCGATGCTCATCACCCGCCGCCGCACGAAGCCGTCGATCAGCGCCTGCCCTTTCGGACCGTCGAGATAGTCGTCGTTCAGGTCGGTCCGGATATAGCCGGGGCTGACCATATTGACGTTGATGCCCTTGGTGGCCCAGTCGTGAGCCATGACGCGACCCATCTGGATGACCGCCGCCTTGGTCGCGCTGTATGTCGCCTGACCCGTCGCGATGAAGCTGGATGTGATGGAGGAGATGAGGACGATGCGGCCATGCCCGCGTTCGGCGGAACCCGCGGCCACCATCCGACGAGCACCCTCGCGCGCCGTCAGGAAAACACCGCGCATGTTGACCGCGACCATCTTGTCGAAATCATCGACATCGATGCCCAACGCGCTGCCGCCCAAGGCAAGCCCTGCGTTCGCCACCACGCTGTCGACCGGACCGAACGCAGCCTCCGCCGCATCATAGGCCGCGATCACGGAGTCCTCGTCCGCCACATCCATCTGGACACCGCAGGCGACGCCGCCCGCCGCCTCTATCCCGGCTTTAACTTCATCGAGCATGGATGTGCGCCGCGCCGCCAGGACCACTCGCGCCCCGCTTTGGGCCAGGCGTTCCGCCAGATGCCGGCCAATGCCGGACGAAGCACCCGTGACCAGGACAACACGATTGGAAAGATCGAACGAAAAGGGAGCGTTCATGTCATGCACCTTT
>DATEJA010000163.1:0-3748 GCA_035278405.1 Sphingobium sp.
GAACTGGTGCGGCGCGGCCATCTCTACCTCGCCCAGCCGCCGCTCTATCGCCTCGTCGCGGGGGGCAAGAGCCTCTATGCCAAGGACGACGCGCATCGCGAGCAGCTGCTCGCCAAGGAGTTCAAGGGAAAGAAGGTCGAGGTCAGCCGCTTCAAGGGCCTGGGCGAGATGAACCCGGGCCAGCTGCGCGAAACCACCATGGACCCCAAGTCCCGCATGCTGATCCGCATCACCCTGCCCGACGATGTCGAGGACCGGCAGCAGGTGCGTGACCTCGTCGACCGGCTGATGGGCACCAATCCGGCACATCGCTTTGCTTTCATTCAGGAAAATGCCGCAACGGTGGACGAGGAAGCGATCGACGCCTGACATCGGCGGCTGGCAGGACCGGCAATTTTCGGGCGCGACCGGCAATTTTTTGCCTACCGCCGCATTAACCAGCGCAGCGCACCGGATGTTCAATCTTCGGCGCGATACGGGCAAGCATGTCAGGCTTCGCTCCCACCCTGCGCCGCATCATGCGTCTTGCCACGCCAGTCCTGCTGCTCGGCTCGACGAGCGGCGGCGCGATGGCGCAGGGCGCAGCCGCGCCGCTGCTGATCGGCACGCCCTCGGCGCTCGGCGCCCAGGCCTATGGCAATGCCGACCGCGTTGCCTCCACCCTCCTCGCCGGCGGCATGAGCCGCCTTGCCGCGATCAGCGCGCAGCAGGGCGGCGGCATCACCCTGCCCTGGTCGCCCCCGGTCGCGCGCCAGGCGGTGGTCAACGAAAAGCGCATGGGAGATTTCCGGGGCAAGCTGCCCGGCTGGCAGTTGCAAGGCGTGCAGCTCGCCCTGTCCGGCGAGGCGATGAGCTATCGCCAGCCCGACCTGATGCCCGCCTTCATGCGCGGCCTGGCCCCGGCGCCGGCTTCGCCGCTGTCCCAGTCGCTGCCCTCGCCCGCCATGTCCAGCCCGCGCCCGGCGCAAGTCCCGCGC
The DNA here is from genome assembly GCA_035278405.1 of Sphingobium sp. Classification (GTDB taxonomy): domain Bacteria; phylum Pseudomonadota; class Alphaproteobacteria; order Sphingomonadales; family Sphingomonadaceae; genus Sphingobium. Next base: position 978 of record DATEJA010000163.1, read on the forward strand.
GACGGACAGCCCGACGTGTTCGGCTCCGTCGCCATGGCCGTGTCGCACACCGCGCTCGACGGCAAATGGGCTAGCATCAGCCCGGCGATCGCAGGCCGGGGCGTGTGGAGCGGCATCCTCCAGACCGCGCGGACCGCCGCGCCGGCGCAGCAGGTCGCCATGATCAACAGCTGGGTCAACCACCGCCTGCGCTTCGTCGATGACGCGCAGGGCGGCGACAGCTGGGCCTCGGCCAGCCAGTCGCTCGGGCGCGGCGCGGGCGATTGCGAGGATTATGCGATCGCCAAGATGAAGCTGCTGGAAGCGGCCGGCTTCGACCGGCACGCCATGTTCCTGGTGATTGCCCGCGACCTGGTGCGCCAGGCCGACCATGCCATTTTGGCGGTGCGGATCGGCGAGGACCTCATGATCCTCGACAATATGACCGACCAGCTGCTGCCCTCGTCCAGCGTCAGCGACTATCGCCCGATCATGAGCTTCAACGCCTTCGGGCGCTGGACCCACGGCTATCGGGTGAAGACGCCGCAGCCGGTGCAGTTCGCCGCGCGATAAGCGGCGGGTGACGTGCTCCTCGGGGGTACTGAAGTGAGTAACATAGGAATTGAAGCCTTGTTCCCCGGCGAAGGCCGGGGCCCAGTTCCAGCCTCTCAACTGGACCCCGGCCTTCGCCGGGGAACATATCCATCAAGATGAAGGCACATCCTGCTCACCGCTCCCGCAACGCCTCGGAGCGCGCCTTCATGATCGGCTTCAGCAGATAGGCCAGCACCGACTTGCGGCCGGTCAATATCTCCACATCGCACACCATGCCCGGCGTGATCGGCAGCTTGTGCGCGCCCGAGCCCAGCCAGGCGCGGTCCGTTTCCACCACCACGGTGAAATAGGCTTCGCGCGTCGCTTCGTCATAGACGCTGTCGGCCGACACCTGCTGCACCGTCCCGGTCAGCCCGCCATAGATGGAAAAGTCATAGGCGGTCACCTTCACCACGGCGCGGTCGCCGGTCTTGATGAAGGCGATGTCGTTGGGCTTCACCCGCGCCTCGACCAGCAGCTTTTCGCCCACGGGGACGATCTGCATGATCTTCTGGCCCGGGCTGACATAGCCGCCGATCGTCGTCACCTGAACGTCGTTCACGACGCCGTCGACGGGCGAGCGGATCTCCGCCCGCTGCGCCCGTCCCTTTGCGCCCCGAAGGGACTCGCTGTTGACCGCAATCTTGGCTTCAAGCTGACTGCGTTCGTTGAGCGCGTCCTGACGGAACTGGAAATTGGCTTCCGAAAGCTGCGCCTGCGCCTCGCGGATCGCGGCCGAAGCGCGCGACGCCTGCTGCTGCGCGGCATTGAGGCGGCCCTGCGCGTCGACCAGGTCGCGGCGGGCGTCGAGCAGTTCGGTTTGCGGAATGATCGACTTGGCGGCAAGCGGCTCCAGCATCTCCACCCGCTTGCGCGCCAGCTGCACGCTGCCGGTCAGGCTGTCGATGCTGGCCTGCGCTTCGCCCAGTTCGCGACGCCGCTGGTCGACCTGGGCAGCCATGGCGTCCTGCTTGCTGCGCAGCGCGGACTGGCGCACGGCGGCGAGCGCCTGTTCCTGCTGACATTCGGGCCCGCCGGTCGTGCAGGCCGCGCCGCTGCCGGTGCCTTCCCTTTCCAGCCGTCCGGCGCGCGCCGTCAGCGACCGCGTCTCGGCCTGCAGCTGCCCGAGTTCCGACGCCAGCATCGCATCGTCCAGCTTGACCAGCAATTGCCCCTTGTGGACCTTCTGCCCCGACCGGACGAGGATCTCCTCGATCGTGGTCGGTTCGGCGGACTGGATGACCTGCGCCTTGCTCGACGGGATGACCTTGCCCTGGCCGTGCGTCACCTCGTCCACCGGCGCGAAGCTCGCCCACATCAGGAAGACCAGCATGCCGCCGCCCGAATAGAGGATCACCTGCTTGTTGCCCGGCTGGCCGCGCAGCCAGCCGATCCAGCGCGAAATCATGGTTGCACCCCTTGGCTATTATGGTCGTCGGCGGCGAGCGCCACCGGGGCCGCCTTCTGCTGGCGGGCGAGCATGTCGGCGAGCGCGCCGCTGCCGGGCGAAGGATCGGGGATGGAAAGCTTCCACCCCTTGGTCGGGTCCATGCGCCCGCCCACGTCATTGGCCGCGCGCCGCTCGGGCAGCGCCGCCACCGGCGGATAGTCGATCGCGGGCTCGGCTGTTGCCGCAGCGAAGCGCGACGGGTCGAAGGCGGGAATGGCCTCGCCGCCCGCATAGCGGCCGGTGAAGGCGGCAGGCAGGCCCCAGCCGCCCGGCCAGCGATAGAAGATATGCGCGCCCACCTGCGCCAGCTTCGCCAGATGCGGCGCCCAGCGCGGGAAGACATAGTCGGCATGATAATGGGTGGCGGTGCCGACGTCCCGATCGACATGGCCGGCGAGCGCATCGGCGGCAATCCGCCGGGCCCGGTCCCAGAGCGCCACCATCGGTCGCCGCGCGAGCGATCCATCGCACACGAAGCTGAACTGGCAGACCGACGCGTCGAACCGCTGATAGACCACGCCGCACACCGTCTTGGCGAAGGCGGGATGGCGCACGCGGTTCAGCACCACCTGGGCGACCGCGCGCTGGCCGCTTTCCGGTTCGCGCGCGGCTTCATAATAGACCGCCTGCGTCAGGCACTGGAGCGCCCGGTCATGATCCTCCCCCGCACCGATCAGCGCGCGGAACGGCTTGGCCGGCGCGAGCGCATCGGCGGTGAAGCCCAGCCGATGATTCTCCTCGCGCGCCT
>DATEJA010000164.1:0-7104 GCA_035278405.1 Sphingobium sp.
TCGGCCCGGCCGTGCAGCCGCTCGACCACGGAAGGCAACATGTCCATCGGCGCCACCGCGCCGTCCAGTTGCCGCCCGCCATGGTTGGACAGGATGATCGTGTCGGCACCATGCTCGACCGCCTTTTCCGCGTCATCTTCGGCAAGGATGCCCTTGATCGCGAGCGGACCGCCCCATTGCTGGGCAACCCATTCCAGATCGGCCCAGCTGATCGACGGGTCGAACTGCTGGTTGATGAAGGTCAGCAGCGGAACGCCGGGATCGGCACGATCGCCCGAGAAATTCGCCAGCGCCACCGGCCGCTTTATCCCGACATTCCAGCACCAGCGCGGATGCAGGGCGAAATCGAACATCGTCTTCAGCCCGAATTTCGGCGGGATCAACATGCCGCTGCGGCGGTCGCGCTCGCGATTGGCCGGCACCTGCACGTCGACCGTCAGGATCAGCGCGCCGTAGCCGGCATGCTTGGCCCGCTGGAGCAGTTCGAGCGTGATGCCCCGATCGCGGAAGAGGTAAAGCTGAAAGGCTTTGGGCCCCGCCGTCGCCGTGGCGACCTCTTCGATCGAACGGCTCGCCATGGTCGACAGGCAATAGAGCGCCCCCACCCTTTCGGCGGCGCGCGCGATGCCGATTTCGCCATCAGGGTGCAACAGGCCGGGCATGCCGGTCGGCGCCACGACAAAGGGCCAGTCGAGTTGCTGGCCCAGCACATGACATTGCGCGCTGACCTGGGTCACGTCCTGCATCGTGCGCGGCAACAGCATCCAGTCGGCGAAGGATTCGCGATTGCGCGCCATCGTCCGTTCGTCCTCCGCCCCGCCGTCATAGAAATCGACGATGGGCCGGGGCAGCCGCTTGCGCGCGAGCCGCGCAAAATCGGCAACATTCAGGCAAGAGGCCATCCGTCCCCTCGCCTGGCTTGAGTCGTTTCCACCGCCTGCCATAGCTATCCTTCATATTATCTTCTTCGGAAGATTATATGCTGCCGGAGCCCCGGTCAATCGCCGCATGAATTGGGCCTGCAAACATATTCTTATGCCTGCAGGCGGTCGCCCTCCACATTATATTTGATAACTCCTCTTGACTTTTCCCCCGCTGAATGTCTTCCATGGAAACAAGAAAAGAGCGCACCCCATGCCGTGCGTCCGTGGAGAGCTGATGTTCGACAAGCGCCTCAATCGCTGGTGGACCGTAGTGGCAGGCGCGCTCGGCAATGCCGTGGGCACGGGGGTGGTCGCCAGCTATGTCCTGGGTGTGTTCGTCAAGAACATATCGAACGATTTCGGCTGGGAACGCAGTTACACGACCGCCGGCACCAGTTTCCTTTTCATCATCTCCGGCTTTGGCAGCCTCGTTCTGGGATCTCTGATTACAAGATGGTCAATCCGGCTCGTCACGATGCTGTTCGTCGCCCTGTTCTCGCTGTCCATCATGGCAGTCGGCATCATGCCGAAATCTTTTGTCCTGTTCTGCCTGATCTTCTCGTCCATCGGCTTCTTCGGCGCGGCCGCCACGGCCATGCCCTATGCCGTCGCGATCTCCCGCCAGTTCGACAGCAACAGGGGCGTCGCGCTGGCGCTGATGGTCAGCGGCGCCGGGTTCGGCGCGCTTTTGATGCCCAGCTTCGCCAACTGGCTGATGGAAAATCATGGCTGGCGCGTCGCCTATATGGGCATTGGGGCCCTTGTCGGGGTGGTGGCGCTGGCCGGCCTCCTGTTCTGCTTCAGGACGCCGCCACTCGCCGCCACGGACCATGCCGCGGGCGAGATGCTCAGCCTTCGTCAGATCTTCACGACCAGCGGAACATTCTGGATCGTGGCGGTCGCGATCCTCGGCATTTCCATCGCCGTGGTCGGCCTGGTCGCGAATTTCGTGCCGATCCTGACCGACCGCGGCATCAGCCCGGCCAAGGCCGCCTCGATGGTCGGGCTGCTTGGCGCCGCCTCCTGGATCAGTCGCCTGGCGGTCGGCCTTCTGCTCGACCGCATGCACGCCAAATATGTCTCGGCCGGCATATTTCTGCTGGTGGCGCTGGGCGTCATGGCCACCGCGCTGGGCGGCATCGGCATCGGCATTTACCTGGCCGCGATCTTGCTCGGGCTCGGCATCGGGGCGGAGGCGGATCTCATCACCTTCACCATGAGCCGCTATTTCCCGCCGCAGGCCCTGTCCCGTTCGCTGGGCGCCGTCTGGATCTTCTGGGCATGGGGAAATGGCTTGGGCGTGTTCGTGGCCAGCCTGTCCTATGACCTGACGGGCAGCTACAATCTGGCCTTTCTGATATTCACGCTGCTGGCCCTGCTCAGTTGCGCCGTCATTCTTCGCCTGGGCCCTTATGTCTTCCCCGCGCACGCGGGCGGACGGCAGCGCCCATCGATCACGCACATGGACGAAAGCGGCCCCTATCAGGGCGCGCCGATGTCCCAACCACAAAGTCTTGCCGCCATGGGGGCAGTAGAGCGATTTTCACATTCAGGAGATGGAGGGGAAAGATGAACCACAATAGGTATTTTCTAAGGACGTCGTCGACGATGGCGATCCTTCTGGGTTCGATGCTGCTGGCCCAATCGGCCGCCGCCCAGGATGCAACGCAACCGAGCGCTCCGGCAACCGCGACCGATCAGGACGCGCAGTCGGAATCGACCAATGCGGGCCTCGCCGACATCGTCGTCACCGCCCAGCGCCGCAGCGAGTCCGCGCAGAGCGTGCCGATCGCCGTCGCCGCGTTCAGCGGGGACCAGCTTGCCAAGGTGGGCCTGGCTTCCTCGGCCGACCTCGTGACCGTGGTGCCGGGCCTGACGATCAACCCGACCGGCGCACGCTCGCCCATCTTCCTGCGCGGCGTGGGCAATAACGGCACCAGCACCTCGCCGTCCGTGCTGACCTTCATCGATGGCGTCTATCAGCCCTTTGACAGCACCGGCGCGGATTACAGCAACGTCCAGAGCATCGAAGTCGCCAAGGGGCCGCAGGGCACCCTGTTCGGCCGCAACGCGACCGGCGGCGTGATCCAGATCACGACCCGCGATCCCATGGACTGGCAGGGCCTTGACGCCCAACTCGGCTATGCCAATTACAATGAATTGTCGGCGCGGGTCTATGGCGCGGCGAAATTCTCCGACAAGGTCGCGGCCGACCTCGCCGGCTTCTTCCTCAACCAGGAAGATGGCTGGGGCAAGAATATCGCGACCGGCCATGACAGCTACACCGCCCGGCGCTGGGGCCTGCGCGGCAAGCTGGTCTTCGAAGCGGACGATACCTTCAAGGCGACGCTGACGGGCGACTATACCTATCGCCGTGGCCAGCAGGGCCTGGGCATTTCCCCCAGCACCTTGAACGGCCGTCTCTTCAACGCGGTGACGGGGCAGGAACAGACGCTGCCCAGCGTCTACGACATCAATTCGGAATTCGACCCGCTCTATCGCACCCGTGAAAGCGGCGCGGCGCTGAACCTGGAAAAGCAGCTGGGCTCGGTCAAGCTGCTCAGCATCACCTCCTACCGTCATCTGATCGAGGATATCGACATCGATTTCGACGGCACGGAATTTCAGGCCATCCGCCTCACCCGCGAGGATCGTCGCCGCGCCTTCACCCAGGAATTGCAGGCCAGCGGCGGGGACAAGGGCTTCCACTGGGTCGCCGGCCTCTATTATTACTACATGCACAGCGGCATCAATGGTCCCCGGTTCAGCGGCCTGTTCTTCCCGGGCGGCTTCGACATCTCGTCGCGCGACACGACCAAGGCCTATGCCGCCTATGCCCAGGGCACGGTGGAAGTGCTGCCCAACACCAATCTGACGCTGGGTGCGCGCTACACGATCGAAAAGCGGCAGATCACCGGACAGACAAGCTCGTCGGGCTTCGTCATCCCCGGATCGGCCGGCACGGAAAAGGCGACCTTCAAGAAGCCCAACTTCCGCGTCGCGCTCGATCACAAGCTGACGCCCGACATCCTCGCCTATGCGTCGTGGAGCCGCGGCTTCAACGCCGGCTTCTTCAACCAGATCAGCTTCGGCGGCTTCACCGCAGCGGCCAATCCGGTCGTGAAGCCCGAAGAGATCGACGCCTATGAAGTCGGCCTCAAGAGCGAGCTGTTCGATCGCAAGCTGCGCGTGAACATTGCCGGGTTCCTGTACGACTATTCGAACCTTCAGCAGCAGATCTACAGCCCCTTCGGCGGCATCATCTCGGTCAACGCGGCCGCCGCGCGGATCAAGGGGATCGATCTCGACATCGTCGCCCGCCCGATCCGCCAGCTGACGCTGTCGTTCAGCGCCAACTATCTCGACACCAAATATCGGTCCTACCCGCTGGCGCCCAATTATGACTATATCGCGGGCGGCAACTTCCGGGCGGTCGGCGCGCTCGACGCGCGGGGCAAGCAGCTTGTGGGCGCGCCGAAATTCGGTCTTCAGGGCTCGGCGACCTACACGCTGGACACGTCGATCGGCACGTTCGACACCACGGCCAACGTCAATTATCAGACCAAGCAATATAGCGACCCGCAGAATGAGTTCCCCATTCCGGGCCGCACCCTCATCGGCGTGACCGAACAGTGGAAGTCACCCGACGAAAAGACGACCGTGACCTTGTGGGTCAAGAATCTGACGAACAAGAAATATGATCTGTCCTTTAGCTTGCTGGAAAATGTCGGCTTGATCGGCAATCCGGGCGCACCTCGCACCTATGGCATAACTTTGGGTCGCAAGTTCTAAAGGGCACCTTCGCCCATGGGCGGAGGCAGGGCCGGCGGATGCATGCGGAGCGCACCGCATGTGTCCGCCGGCTCTGATTTTTCGGGCAAGGCGCACCCCGGCGCGCCGATCGCGGACAAGAAGTGGATGGACATTATGGGCATATTGGATGGCAAGGTCGCGCTGGTCCTGGGCGCCGGCACGGCGAACAACATGGCGCAATCGATCGCGGCGCGCTTCGCCGACGAAGGCGCTTCGGTGGTCGTGGGCGGGCGGAACGGCCCTGAACTCGCCCGTTTCGCGCAGAGCATCGGCGGCGCCTTCGCCTGTTGCGACATCACCAGCCGAAGCGATCTCGACGCGCTGGTCGAAGAGACGATCGGCCGGTTCGGCAGGCTCGACATCGCGGTCAACGCGACCGGCCTCAACCAGGTCAAGCCCTTCCTCGACGTCTCGCCCGAAGATCTGCGGCGCGTCATCGACGTGCAGTTCGTCGGCGCCTTCCTGTTCATGCAGGCCGTCCTGCGCCGCATGGCCGACAACGGATCCATCATCCAGATTTCGTCGGTCACCGCCTCCGCGCTGCTGCCCGATCACGCCGCCTACATGGCGACCAAGGCGGCCGGCGACGTCCTCGTCCGCGCCCTGGCAAGCGAGTTCGGCGCGCGCGGCATCCGCGTGAACAGCATCGCCCCGGGTCCGACGATCGACACGCCCATGGCGGCCGGCGTGCTGGCGAACGAGGCGTTCCGGGAACGGCTTCGCGCCGCCACGCCCCTCCGCCGGCTCGGGACGGCGGCCGACATTGCCGAAGCCGCGCTCTGGCTCGCCAGCGACCGCAGCTTCGTCACCGGCGAAGTGCTGCAGGTCAATGGCGGACGGGCGATCCACCGCCTCGGCTAGGCACGCTTCCCCTCACATAAGACCGGCCCGCCTGCCGTTGCGCGACAGACGGGCCGGTCGAATGGAAAAGGCCCGTGAGCGCCGCCTTGGCGGGCCCACGAGCAGGGGAGAGAGGGTTAAGCCACGAACTTGGTTTCCGACAGGTTGCCGGGCACCAGGGTGCGCCAATCGGTCCCGACCGGCACGCTGAAGCGTCCGCCGCGAAGACCGGCGAGCGACTGCTGGTAGGCGACCGGCTTGCCGCCCGCCGCGACCTGCTTGGCCGACTTCAGCAGCACCCGATACATCTGCGCGATCGCCATGTCGGCAGGGGCAAGATGTTCATAGCCCCGGTCGCGCAGCCCACCGGCCGACAGGCAGATCAGCGCGTCTTCCTGGACGAAACTGCCCATGCCGGTGTGATGGCCGGCCTTCACCTGCGCCCGGTCCTGCCGGAACCCGTTGGCGCGCGATCCCGCCGCCGCCGTGTAAAAGGTCTTGCGCGTCATGCCATATTCTTCCAGCCGGTCGAGGCCGACCGTGTGCAGCTGCTGGCTGCGCAGCGGCTCCAGCCCATAATCGCGCACCCCATCATACCAGACCGTGTAGAAGGCGCACTTGTCGTCCGCCAGCGGCACGATCGCCATGTAGATGTCGTTGGGGTTGAGGATGAAGAAGGGCGAGATGAACGCCGTCACATTGGTTTCGGCCGTGTCGCCAAATATGCGCTGGGCGCCATAGTGCAGACCGAAATCGGTTTCCTGCGCCTCGATCTTCGGCGTGGAATTATGCGCCATATGCCCGGTATTCTGGACGAACTTGATGTCCGGCAGGGCTTCCTGCGTGAACTGGCTGATATGCAGGACGCTCAGATGCGAACTATCCAGCAGACCTTCCAGAACCTGGACATAGTTGCAGCCGATGATCTGGACGGCGGCCAGAACCTTTTCGGCGGGCGCGCCCAGATAGGGGAAATCATAGAAGGGCGGCTGGTTGGCCGGATCGCCGATATAGGTCCAGATCAGCCCGCCCGCTTCGCGCACCGGAAAGGATTTCGCTTTGAAGCGGGTCTTGAATTTCGGGTCGGCCACATTGGGCGTTTCCAGCACGGTCCCGTCGGCGGCGAACAGCCAGCCATGATAGATGCACCGCAGCCCGCATTTTTCCGAGCGCCCGGTGGTCAGCGACGCCCCGCGATGGCAGCACATCTCGTCCAATATGCCGACCTGGCCGTCGCTGTTGCGAAACGCCACGAAATTCTCGCCCAGCAATTCGACATGCACCGGGTCGCAATCCGGTTCGGGCAGTTCCGAACTCAGCAACGCCGGAATCCAGAAATGGCGTATGGCCTGGCCCATCGGCGTGTCCGGGTTGGTCCGGCACATCAATTCATTGTCCTTGGCAGACAGCATCTTTCACTCCTCTCCGAGAATTGGGGGGATTATTCCGCGGCTTCAGCGACGGTGAACTGGTAGTGGAACGGCGCCACCGACCGCCAGTCGCTGCCCATGGGCACATCGACATCGGG
>DATEJA010000165.1:0-5241 GCA_035278405.1 Sphingobium sp.
AACAGATTGCGCGCTGGAAAGCGGCCGGCGGCGGCCTGTGCGATGTCATGGTCGATACCGGCATGAACCGGCTCGGCCTCGACGGGCGGGGCGATGTCGCCGCGCAGGTCGAGGGACTTGAGGTCGCGACGCTGCTCAGCCATCTCGCCTCGGCAGACGAGAACAGCGCGCTGACGGCGCAGCAGCTTGATCGTTTCCGCGCCCTCCGCGCGAATGTGCCGGCGGGGCGCTACAGCCTTGCCAACAGCGCCGGCATCTGCCTGGGGGATGCCTATGCCTTCGATCTAACCCGGCCGGGGCTGGCACTTTACGGAGGGATTCCCCGGCCCGAAGCGGTGGGCGGCATCCGGCAGGTGGTCTTTCCCCAGGCGCAGGTGCTGCAGCGACGGGTGGTGCAGGCAGGCGACACGATCGGCTACAATGCGACGCATCGCGCGTCGGCTGATCTGGAGATCGCCGTGCTGAATATCGGCTATGCGGATGGCTATCTGCGAGGGTTTTCCGGGCGCGGCCAGGTGCTGCGTGATGGCGGGCGCCTGCCTGTCGTCGGGCGCGTGTCGATGGACCTGATCGCGATCGACATATCCTCGCAGCCCGATGTGGCCGAAGGCGATTGGCTGGACATCGACTATGCCCTGCCCGACGCGCAAGCCGTGTCGGGACTGTCGCAATATGAGCTGCTGACGGGGCTCGGCGCGCGGTTCGACCGCGTCTGGCGTTGAAATGAAAAAGGCCGCCGCTCCGCAAGGGAGCAGCGGCCTTTTCCCGATCAGGAAAGCCTTAGCGTTCGACGCACATGGACACGCCCATGCCGCCGCCGACGCACAGTGTCGCCAGGCCCTTCTTGGCGTCGCGCTTCTGCATTTCGTAGAGCAGCGTGGTGAGGACGCGCGCGCCCGAAGCGCCGATGGGGTGGCCGATGGCGATTGCGCCGCCGTTCACATTGACCTTCGCCGGGTCCCAGCCCAGTTCCTGGCCCACCGCCAGCGCCTGGGCCGCGAAGGCCTCATTCGCTTCGATCAGGTCGAGATCGGCGAGCGTCCAGCCCGCCTTCGCCAGCGCGTTGCGCGAGGCGGGGGCAGGGCCGATGCCCATGATCGCCGGGTCGACGCCGCAGGTCGCGAAGCTGGCGATGCGCGCCAGCACGGTAGCACCCCGGCGGGCCGCTTCGTTGGCGCTCATCACCACCAGCGCGGCGGCGCCGTCGTTCAGGCCGCTCGCATTGCCGGCCGTCACGCTGCCGTCCTTCTTGAAGGCGGGGCGCAGGCTCTGCATCGCTTCGATCGTGGCACCGGCGCGGATATATTCGTCGGCATCGACGATGGTGTCGCCCTTGCGCCCCTTGATCGTCACGGGAACGATCTCATCCTTGAAGCGGCCGGCGGCGCGCGCCGCTTCCGCCTTGTTCTGGCTGGCGACGGCGAATTCGTCCTGCGCCTCGCGGCTGATCTGGTATTTCTCCGCCAGATTTTCGGCGGTCATGCCCATGTGATAATTGTGGAAGGCATCGGTCAGGCCGTCATGCGTCATCGTGTCGATGAAGGAGATCGGGCCCATCTTCGCGCCGCTGCGCAGATATTGCGCATGGGGCGCCATCGACATGCTTTCCTGTCCGCCCGCGACCATGATGCGCGCGTCCCCGGCCTTGATCGCCTGGGCGGCAAGGGCAACGGCGCGCAGGCCCGAGCCGCACAGCTGGTTGAGGCCGATGGCGGTGCGCTCCACCGGGATGCCGGCATTGACAGCCGCCTGGCGCGCCGGGTTCTGGCCCTGACCGGCGGTCAGGATCTGGCCCAGAATGACCTCATCCACCTCTTCGGGCGCGACGCCTGCCTGAGCAAGTGCAGCAATGATGGCCGTGCGGCCAAGCTCATGCGCCGGGGTGCTGCCGAACGCGCCCATGAAGCTGCCGACGGCGGTCCGCTTGGCGGCGGTGATGACGATGTCTGTCAAGATCCTGATCCTTAAAGCAGGGGATGGTTTTCGCGCGCCGCCATACCATCATCCGCCATGGCTGGAAAGCCATCGGGACAAGGGATTCCAGAGAAGTTCGCTCGCGCGGCTGCCCACGATCATGCCGACATGGCCGAGTTGCAGGGTAAAGCCTTCGCCCAGTTGGGGTGCGGCTGAAGCGGGCACGATCCGGTCGGTTGCGGAACGAACCGACAGGGTGGGGCAGGCGAGCCGCGCGGGGTCGACCCGCTTGCCCGCGACCTGCCATTTCAGAAGTCCGCTCGCATTTGCGGCATAGAAATCGTCGAACAGGTCGCGGCCCGCGGCGAAGCTGAGCGGAGGGCCGCCATTGGCCCAATCTTCCACCGCCAGGAACGCGCGTTCGCTATCGCTTCCGGGCGGCATGTCCATAAAGGCGGCATATTTGCGCACGGTGCGAGCCGGGTCCATCGCCCAGAAGCCGGACTGCAGCACTTCCATCGGCACATAGCCGAGCCGTTCGCAAACCGGCTTGGCGCCGCGCCACAATCCGGCGATCAAATCCCGGTCGGCCGTCGGAAAGCCGTCAAACTGCCAGGGCGCCGCGATCGTCGCCACGGCGTTCACATCGCCGACCGTAGCGGCGCCCAGCGCCAAACTGCCGCCCAGGCAATAGCCCACCAGGATCGGAGGGCGCGGCAGGCTGGCGATGAGCGGCAGCAGTCGATCGGTCACATGGCCATCGAGGCCCATCATGCTGTCGTCGGAGGCTGGCTGGCCCCAATCGACGAGATAGGGGTCATGCCCTGCTGCAACCATGTGGCGCAGCATGGATCGTCCTTCCGACAGGTCCAGCACCTGTGGCGGATTGATGATCGAAGGAATGAAGACGACCGGCGACCGCCCCTGATCTGTCCCATAATGCAGCAATTTCGCGCTGCCGGCGCTGGCGTGGATGGCGGGCGGCGGCGGAGGCGTCGGGCGCCTAGCTGCTTGATATTTCCGCAAACCCTGGAACGCGCGGCGCCTCAGGTCAGGATCGCTTTCGGTCTCGCGCCATAAAATATCGAGAAAAAGGGGCAGCGGACGGGGGCCATGTTGCGGTGCGGCAACCCCCTGTGCTAATGCGGAAAGTGCAGGTGTGGGAGAGGAATCCATGGCCAAAACCAAGACCGCCAATGAATCAGAGCCGGTCATCATCAAGAAATATGCGAACAGGCGTCTCTATAACACGGAAACGTCGAGTTACATCACGCTGGATCTGCTGTCGCAAATGACTCGTGAGGGGCGCGAGTTCGTGGTGGTCGACGCCAAGACCGGCGAGGACATCACCCATAATGTCCTGACGCAAATCATCATGGAGGAAGAGCAGCGGGGCAAGAATATGCTGCCGGTCAACTTCCTGCGCCAGCTGATCGCGATGTATGGCGATTCCATGCAATCGATGGTGCCGCAATATCTGGAAGCGTCGATGGAGGCGTTCCGCAAGAACCAGATGCAGTTCCAGGAAGCGATGAAGGGGGCCTTTGGCGGCGGCCCGCTGGCCGAGATCGCCAAGCGCAACATGCAGATGTTCGAAGCCGCGGCCAGCGCCTTCGGCGGCGTTCCGGGGATGCCCGGGGTGCCTGGCATGCCGGGTGCGGCGCCTGCGCCTGCGCCGAGCCCCAGCGCTTCGGAAGAGAGCAAGGACGACGAAATCGCCGACCTCAAGGCGCAGCTCGCCGCGCTCAATGCGAAGATCGACAAGCTGAGCTGAGGCGCGCGTTCGGGGTCGACGGGACGGCGCGCTTGGCCTATGGCGCGCCATCCTTCAAGATCAAGATCAAGGTCGGACCCAAGTGAAGCACGCCCTTTCCGTTACCCGCGAACAGGATTTCGCCGCCTGGTACCAGGCCGTCATTTCCGAAGCCGACATGGCGGAGGAAAGCGGCGTTCGCGGTTGCATGGTGATCCGTCCCTGGGGCTATGGCATCTGGGAACGCATGCAGAAGCTGCTGGACGATCGCATCAAGGCGACCGGCCACGAAAACTGCTATTTCCCGCTGTTCATCCCCCTGTCCTATTTCGAGAAGGAAGCCGAGCATGTCGACGGCTTCGCCAAAGAAATGGCGGTCGTCACCCATCACCGCCTGATCCAGAAGGACGGGCGGCTGGTGCCCGATCCCGAAGCGAAGCTGGAAGAGCCGCTGGTGGTTCGCCCGACGTCGGAAACGGTGATCGGCGCGGCTTTCTCGCGCTGGGTGCAGAGCTGGCGCGACCTGCCGGTGCTGATCAACCAGTGGGCCAATGTCGTCCGCTGGGAAATGCGCACCCGCATGTTCCTGCGCACCGCCGAATTCCTCTGGCAGGAAGGCCATACCGCGCACGCCACCGTCGATGAGGCGATGGAAGAGACGATGAAGATGCTGGAGGTCTATCGCAGCTTCGCCGAAGAATGTGTCGCGCTGCCCGTGGTCGCTGGCGAAAAGCCGGAGAATGAGCGTTTCCCCGGCGCCGTCGCCACCTATTCGATCGAAGCGATGATGCAGGACGGGAAGGCGCTGCAGGCCGGCACCTCGCACTTCCTGGGCACGACCTTCAGCCAGGCGCAGAATATCAGGTTCCAGAACACGGAAGGACAGCAGGAGCTGGCGCAGACGACCAGCTGGGGCGTGTCGACCCGCATGATCGGCGGCCTCATCATGGTGCATGGCGATGATGACGGGCTGCGCGTGCCGCCCCGGCTGGCGCCCCATCAGATCGTCGTCGTGCCGATGCTGCGGGACAGCGAAGAGGATGCGGCGATCCTCGCTTATTGCGGCGACCTGGTGGCCGAGTTGAACAAGCTGGACGCCTTCCGCGAGCCGGTGCGCGCGCTGCTGGACAAGCGGCCCGCCAAGGCCGCGAACAAGCGCTGGGGCTGGGTCAAGAAAGGCGCGCCGATCGTCATCGAGGTCGGCGGGCGCGATGTAGCGGGCGGCAATGTTTCCATGCTGCGCCGCGACCGGCTCTATCGCGCGGATGGCAAGCTCGACAGCCAGATCGTGGCGAAGGGCGATTTCGTCGCCGCCGCCACGGGGATGCTGGAGGAAGTCCAGCAAGCGCTGTTCGCGGATGCGCAGGCCCGTCTGCTCGGCAATATCGACAAGTCGATCGCGTCGCTTGATGCGCTCAAGGCCTATTTCGCGGCGAGCAAGAAGCCGGGATGGGCTTTGGTGCAATGGGCCAAGCCGACCGGTGTAGCGCTCGATAAGGTCATCGAGTGGCTGAAGGGTGAGAAGCTGACGCTGCGCAACGTGCCGATGGATGCGGAAGCGGCGGACGGGGCTT
>DATEJA010000166.1:0-3310 GCA_035278405.1 Sphingobium sp.
ACTGCCGTCATGGAGGGTCCAGTCGCCGCCGGGCGCCGCGCCGCCGCGCAGTTCGACCGATCCGATATTGCGGGTTCGCGCCATGTCCTGTGCTGCTGTGGCGAGTGCCGTGGCTACGGCGGGATCGTCCGCCAACAGGCCGCCGTCGACGGCGAAGCCCGAAGAGACGAGGGCCTGGCCGAACAGCGGGCTTTTCACATGGGTCAAGGGGAGAAGGCCGACGATGCGGCCCGAAGGCGCGACGGCCGCCAGCATATGGGCGGTGTTGCCGGTGCCGCGTTCGACCGCGCGGAGCCAGGCGGGGCGGTGGAAGGGGGTGCCGTCTGCCCGGCCCTGCACGAAAGCGTCGGCGGCTTGCGCTTGCGCTGCGTCGCCAAGGTCGAGCGCGACGATGTCCGCGCGGTTGCCGCCGATCATGCGGCGCGCTCCGCTTCCCGGGCGACCAACGCGTCGACGCGAGTCCAGGCGAAATCGCGGGTCAGGCGGCGCAGCTTGTCGGCCATGACGGAGAGATTGCTGTAGTGGCGGATGCGGGACTTGAGCGGAGCGCCGGCGACGCGCGGCTGGTCGGGATCGATTTCCCAGGGATGGAAATAGATGATGGCGGGGCGCTGCTCCTGCCTGTTGACCTGGGTGATGGCCCATCGGGAAAACGCATAGGGCAGCAGGCGGAAAAAGCCCCCTCCCCCCGCCGCGAGCCTGCGGCCATATAGTTCGGCGGTCGTGACCGGCAGTTCGAGCAGCGGGGCGCCCGCCACCGGCTTCCAACCGAAGCGCGGGGATTGCGGCCAGCCATAATGGTCGTGGCGGATCGGCGCGACGCTGCTGGAATAGCGATAGCCTTCTTCGGCCAATATCTCATGCGCCCAGGGGTTGCGCTGGTCGATCGAGAAGCTGGGGGCGCGGTAGCCGATGACGGCCTGGCCGCTCGCGTCCTGCAACAGCGCGCGGGCGCGGCGCAGGTCGGCGCGGAAGCCCTCCGGCGTCAGGGTGAAGACGCGCGCATGGTCATAGCCATGGCTCGCCACCTCATGGCCCGCATCGGCGATGCGGCGCATCAGTGCGGGATAATGTTCCGCGACCCAGCCAAGCGTGAAGAAGGTCGCGCTGACCCCCGCGTCGGCGAAGAGGGAGAGCACGGCGTCGGTGTTGCGCTCGACCCGGTGGGTAAGGGCGGCCCAGTCGGCGCGGCTGATCGTGCCTTCGAAGGCGCCGACATGGAACCAGTCCTCGACATCGACGGACAGGGCGTTCTGCATCATGGCCTCCGCGCGCCCGGCAGCGGCGCTCAGGCGGCCGCGGCGCTGCGCGGCGTGTCGCCCATGCGCTGCTCGCGCTCGACCCATTCGACCAGCAAAGTCAGCACCCGGCGCAGCGCCACGTCCTGTTCGCCGACGCGGAATTCGAGCGAGGACAGGCGCTCCTCGATCAGGGTGAAGCAATCCCTCAACGCTTCGGGATCGACCGACTGGTGGGCGGCCTGTTCGATCCGCAGCGTGTCGACTTCCGCCCGTAGCGCCGCGATCTCGTCCATCAAGCTGGGCGAGGGTTCGGGCTGGCGGCTCCGCAGCGTGGCGAGTTCGGCACGCAGGGCGTAGACTTCCTCGGTGGGCTGGGGCTGGATCGCCCTTGCGGCCGGTTCTTCCTCGGCCCGGTCGAGCGCGGAGGCGCGCACCGGCTGGATCGTCGCGTCGGTATCCGCGCCCATGTCGGCGATCACCGCCTGGACGGCTTCGCCATCGATTTCCGACAGCTGGTCGAGCGCGCCGAGCAGCAGCACGCGGCTCGCCAGCACGTTGATGCGGCGGGGCACGCCGCCGGTCGCGGCATAGATGGCGGTGAAGGCGTCGGGGGTGAAGTGCGGGTCGCCATTCCAGCCGACGACCGACAGGCGGTGGAGGATGTAGGGTTCCACCTCCTGCGGCTGCATCGGATCGAGATGATGGGTGGCGATGACGCGCTGCCGCAACTGTTCGAGGTCCTGCGATTTCAGGAGGTCGCGGAATTCGGGCTGGCCGAGCAGGAAGATCTGCAGCAGCGAATGGCCGCCCAGCTGGAAGTTGGAGAGCATCCGCAGCTCCTCGATCGCGGAGACCGAGAGATTCTGCGCTTCGTCGACGATCAGCAGCGAGCGGCGGCCGGCGCGGGCCTGGCCGTGCAGGAAGGCTTCGACCTGGCGCAGGATCTGCGCCTTGGGCTGGCCATCGGTGGGCAGGCCGAAGCTCTGCGCGGTGAGGCGCAGCATGTCATCGCCCCCGACCTGGGTCGATACGATCTTGACGGCGGTGAGGCGCGCGGGATCGATCGTCGCCATCAAATGGCCGACCAGCGTCGTCTTGCCCGCGCCGATGTCGCCGGTGATGACGATGAAGCCTTCGCCCTGGGCCAGGCCATAGCCGAGATAGGACAGCGCCTTGCGGTGCGTCGCGCTTTCGAAATAGAAATGCGGATCGGGGGTCAGCTGGAAGGGCCGGGCCTCAAATCCGTAGAACTGGTCGTACATGTCTCGTCTCCACCCGGCGGGCGTCTAGAAGCTGTAGCGAAGGCCGATCTGGCCCATGGCGTTGATGACGGCGTCGAGATCGTCCGCCTTGGCGCTGTCGACGCCGAGCGAGGCGGACGCCTGCAGGCGGCGGTTGATCAGGCGGTTGTAGCTGGTGAAGGCGCCCATATTGAGGACGTCGGGCCGACCGCCGCTGGGGTCGAAATAATTGGCGTAGACGGCGCCGTCGAGGCTCGACTGGCTGTCGATGACGTAGCTCAGGGACGCGGTCCCATACCAGTTCTGGTCCTTCGAGCCGCGCACCAATATGGTCTGGACCGTGGGCGTGACGAACTTGCGCTGGGAATAGCCAAGGCCGATGCCCAGGCCCCAGGGGCCGCGATGCGCCGCATATTGGGCAGCGACGCCGCGATAGCGGAAATTGGCGGCGGTGACGCCCGAGAGCGCGTCGTTGAAGCACTGGCCACCGCCGCTCTGCGAGAAGGCGCAGCCGGTGAAGTCGCCGGTGAAGGGATTGCGCACGACATTGAGGCTGCTGCCCGAGACGGCCGCGACGTTGGAGGTGATGATCCGCCCGAAACTGTCGATGCCGTCGAACACGACCAGCGCGAAGCTTTGCCCCCGGCCCTGCCAGACGAAGCTGCCGGTATAGCTCATGCCGCCATAGCGTTCTCCCACCCGCGCTTCGAGCGAGGTGCGGCGGTTGGGGCGCCAGAGGACGCCCACGTCCCAGATGATGTCGTCGAAATCGTAGATGAGGGCGCGCGGCGAGCTGGTGTCGGTGACATAGCGGCCGTTGCGGATGAG
>DATEJA010000167.1:0-2258 GCA_035278405.1 Sphingobium sp.
TCGAAGCGCCGCGCCTGGATCGACGAGGACGAAACCGCAGGCGCCTTCGCGGGCGCAGCCTTCTTCTTCTCCGCCACCGTTTCCACCACTTCGTCGATCACCGTCGCCACGTCTTCTGCACCTGTCTGTTCGCTATCACGAAAATCCATACGAGCCCCCGAATGTTCCTGTTCCGTTCGATTCGGTCAAGCCTGCCGGACGAACCGGCAGCGGCGCATTTTCCCCGAACCGCGCGCGGGACGAACATGGGGACCAAAGAGCGGACCGCCAGGGCAAAAGCCCCCTCCACCCGGGAAGCATCCCGGTCGGCGCGATCACAATCTGTTGGGTAACCCCCGTTAACCCGATACAAGGGATAGTGCCACAGCCTCAAAAGCTTGCAAGGGGGTAAATGACAGTTCGGGGACTCGTTTCGGCGACGATCAGACTCGGCTGGTCGCTATTTCCCCACGCCGCATCGCGGCGACGCATGGACTTCCCGGCCTCCTGAAAAAGGCAAGAGGGACAATATATGAACGAAAATAAATTTGGCTTGCCACGCGAATCTGTGGATAGCCTGTGGGTGACTGCTTTTTGTGACGGAACGGGGACTAGATATTGTGGTGGGGCTGCGCATCCCGCTCCCCCATTCGTCATGCCAGCGCAGGCTGGCATCTGGGGCGATAAGGCACAACATAGCCTCACGAGCTGCCGGCCTGCGCTGGCATGACGGAGTGCGGCAGGAGGCGCGTCCATGATTCTCTACTACCACCCCCTCTCCTCCTACTGCTGGAAGGCACTGATCGCCCTCTATGAGAATGACACGTCCTTCGAGCGGCGAATGATGGAGGAGCCCGGCGTCCCCGAAGCCTGGCTGGCGCTGTGGCCGATCGGCAAGTTCCCGGTCCTGCGTGACGAGGCGCGTGACCGCACCCTCGGCGAAACCAGCATCATCATCGAATATCTGGGCCAGCATTGCCCCGGCCCCTTCCGTCCGATCCCCCAGGATCCGGACCAGGCGCTGGAGGCGCGGCTCATGGACCGGCTGTTCGACAATTATGTGATGAGTCCGATGCAGGCGATCGTCGCCGACCGGATCCGTCCCGACGGGTCGAGCGATCCGCTGGCGGTCGGCAACGCCCGGCAGATGCTGGGCAAGGCTTATGCGATGCTGGAGGAGCGGATGGCCGGGCGCCACTGGGCGGCGGGCGATGATTTCACCCTGGCCGACTGCGCCGCCGCGCCGGCGCTTTTCTATGCCGACAAGATCGAGCCGATGCGCGGCGGCTTTCCCGCCCTTGCCGCCTATCTCGACCGGCTGGAGGCGCGGGAGAGCTTTGCCCGCGTGCTGGAGGAGAAGGAGCCCTGGTGGCCCATGTTCCCCTTCGCCAACGGATAGCTGGACTCAGGCGCCAATCCCTATTAGCCGCGCGGGCGAGGACCCGCCGTGCAGGGCGGGGCGCAAGATAGGGACATGAAGGCAAGATGACCGTCATCAAGACCGCCGATCTGATCGAGAGCGTCGCCGACGCGCTGCAGTTCATCAGCTATTATCATCCGATGGACTATATCCGCGCGCTGGGCAAAGCCTATGACGCCGAAGCGAATCCGGCGGCCAAGGACGCCATCGCCCAGATCCTGACCAACAGCCGCATGTGCGCCGAAGGGCATCGCCCGATCTGCCAGGACACCGGCATCGTCAATGTCTTCATCAAATGGGGCATGGACTGCCGCCTCGACGACAACAGCCGCTCGATGCAGGAGGTCGTCGATGAAGGCGTGCGCAAGGCTTACCTCAACCCCGAAAATCGCCTGCGCGCCTCGATCCTGAAAGACCCCGCCTTCAGCCGCGTCAATACCAAGGACAACACGCCCTGTGTGCTGAATGTCGAGTTGGTGCCGGGCAACAAGGTGATCGTGGACGTCGCGGCCAAGGGCGGCGGCAGCGAGAACAAGACCAAGTTCAAGATGATGAACCCCAGCGATTCGATCGTCGACTGGGTGCTGGAAATGGTGCCGCAGATGGGCGCGGGCTGGTGCCCGCCCGGCATGCTGGGCATCGGCATCGGCGGCACCGCGGAAAAGGCCGTGGCATTGGCCAAGGAATCGCTGATGGACGCCATCGACATGGGCGAACTGAAGGCACGCGGGCCGCAGAATGAGATTGAGAAGCTGCGCATCGAGATTTTCGACAAGGTCAATGCGCTCGGCATCGGCGCGCAGGGCCTGGGCGGCCTTGCCACCGTGCTGGACGTCAAGATCTACGACTATCCCTGCCA
>DATEJA010000168.1:0-2390 GCA_035278405.1 Sphingobium sp.
ATCATCGCCCGATGCCGACCCAGGTCCGCGACCAGGCGCTGCTGTTCGGGCAGATGGACGGCGATGCCTTCGAAATCATGATACGCGATGCGGTCGACGAATAGGGTCGCGTGCTGGCTGATGGGCAACAGCCCGCCCTCCTGGGCCGACACGGCGACCCCCGCCCGCGTATGTGTGTGCACGACGCAATGCACATCGTCGCGTGCGCCATGAACCGCGCTGTGGATTACGAAACCGGCCTTGTTGATCCCCAGCCCGGTCGGGTCG
Organism: Sphingobium sp.; assembly: GCA_035278405.1. Lineage (GTDB taxonomy): Bacteria > Pseudomonadota > Alphaproteobacteria > Sphingomonadales > Sphingomonadaceae > Sphingobium. The sequence continues at coordinate 268 of DATEJA010000168.1, forward strand.
TCGAGCACCTCTCCCCTAAGGTCGACCTTGACGAGGCATGATGCGGTGACCTCCTCATACAGATAGCCGAAGGGGTTGATCAGAAAGCTGTCCTCGCCCGGCACACGAAGGGAAATGTGCGTGTAGATCGTGTCCGTCCACCGGAAATGGGCGACGAGCCGATAGAGCGCGGCCAGTTCCACCCGGGCCTCCCATTCCGCCGCCGACACCCGCCGCCTGACGCCGGACAAGCCCTTCCGGGCCGCGTCGATTTGGGCGTTCAGGACCAACGCAGTCTCTCTCAAGGGACCCTCCTTATGGAGCATGGGTGGCAGACCGAAGTGATGGAGCGTTGAAGTTAGCGGTTGCGCCCTATCGCGATCGCAAACCAGCGCCGCTTTCCTCATTGTATAACGTAATACGTAACGCCGTATCGCATAATGAAGACGAACGCGCAAGTCCGTCGCCCAGTCCGGTCAGCCCGATCATCGATGGAGAGGCGACCTTCGGATTGCCGGCGATCGCTCCGCCGGCTCACAGCACCTGCCGCCTTCGGACTTCCTCGAGCGGATGGACGGTCAGGCCGCTTCGTCCGGCCAGGCGCCGTTATAGCCCAGGTCGCGCGAAATCATTGCCGCCGCGTCCATCAAGGCATGGCGCAGCGCCTCGGCGCGGTTGCGGTAGAGAATGGAAAAACCGATCAAACCGACAGAAGCGACCGCAAGTCCGCGATGATCGAGCACCGGCGCCGCCAGATTATAGACGGCGTTCGCCTCTTCGGTGCCGTAGGAATCGCAAAAATCGTGGCGGATCGCGTCGAGCCGCTTTTCCAGCGCCTTCGCCGTGGCAATGGGATCGGGATAGGATCGATCCGCCTTGCTGGCGAGCGGGGGAGTCGGTCGCGCTTCGCCGAACGCCAGCAGAACCCGGCCGCACGCCGATCCGGTAAGGGAACTGCGCATGCCCGGCGGCATGGAGAGATGCGGCACCTCCCGACTTTCCAGCGAGACCCACACCACCGCCTCCCCGTCGCGTTCGCGTGCCAGATAGGTCGCCTCGCCACATTCGCTGTTCAGCCGCTTGAGCGCCGGCAGCGCGAGCCGGGTGACCTCATGCTGCGCCGCCGCGCTCTCCGCGAGCCGGATCAGGCCCGAACCGAGACGATAGGATGGCTCGCTGCCCGAACGCTCGACCAGTTGAAGGTCGACCAATGTGACCAGATGCCGCAGCACGCGCGGCGGCGGCATTTGCAGGGCGCGCGCGAGTTCGCTCAAGGGTGCGCCATCGACGGCCAAAGCCAGCGCCTCCAATATCTGATGCGCGACGATCACGGATTGCACGCGCGGTTGGCCGTTCATGATGCCCCTCTTTCTGGTCCGCGCGCGTGGCCCGAACCGAAAAACCCTTTGCCCCTGCTCGATATGACTGGATATAAGCAAAATTATTCCGATATTCACGCCTGTTCGAGGTATTTCATGCCAGTAGAGCTGGACGCCACCGACCGTCGGATCCTCAAGATCATGCAGGATGACGGGTCGCTGACCAATGCCGAAATCGCCGAGCGGGCCGGTTTGTCGCCTTCGCCTTGCTGGCGCCGCGTCCAGCGCCTCCGGGATCTGGGCGTCATCGCAAAGCAAGTCGTTCTGCTGGATCGCAGCAAGGTCGGCCTTAACGCGCAGATCTTCGCCCAGGTGCGGCTGAACGCCAAGGGACGCGAAAATATAGAGGAATTTTCCGCAGCGATCCAAAAGTTCCCCGAAGTCCTGGACTGCTATGTCACCCTGGGATCGACAGACTTCATCCTGCGGATCGTCGCGCAAGACATCAATGCCTATGAACGCTTCTTCTTCGATCAATTGAGCCGCGTTCCCGGCATCCAGGAGATCAATTCCATGGTCGCCCTGTCCGAAATCAAATCTACCACCGCCCTGCCGCTGTGACCCATGGCGGGCTCGCCTCACTCCGATAGCCATTCCCTATGAAGTCGGCCATTCGCCCGCTATAGCGGCATCATGCAGACCCGCCTTGTCGAATATTTCCTGGCGCTGGAGCGCGAAGGCCATTTCGGGCGGGCGGCGGCACGTTGCAACGTGTCGCAGCCCACGCTTTCCGCCGGCATCGCCATGCTCGAAACCCAGCTTGGC
>DATEJA010000169.1:0-2286 GCA_035278405.1 Sphingobium sp.
GGGGGAGGGGCGCCTGAACGGCCGGCCGCTTGGCGAAGGTCTGACAACGGTATGCGGCGTCCAGCCGTTCGAAGTCGTCCTGCCGCCGATGGACATGCTGGGCCTGACGATTACGCGCGAACTGATGGACGAATATCTGGAGAGCGTCGAAGGGCTGGTCGCGCCCGACTGGATGGGCAATGGCATTCACATGGTGGGCGATCAGGAAACGGCCTCCAGGGCAGCCAAAATGCTCAAGGCGCTGGTCACGCAGCATCATGGCGATCCGGCTGCGCTTGCGGACGAAGAGGGGCGGAAAGCGGTGATTGCATCCGTCCTCGATATATTGGTGCCGGTCATCATCGGTGCGGAACCGACTGCCGATTATGGCTGGTGCAACCGGTATGAAATTGTACGCCGCACGCGCGAATATATTCTCGATCGAATCGACGAACCGCTGCAGATCAGCGAAATCTGCCGGGACCTGGGCGTTTCCCGGCGGATCCTGCAATATAGCTTCCAGGACGTGCTGGGCATCAATCCCGTTGCCTTCCTGCGGATCCTTAGGCTTAACAGGGCCCGTCACGATCTGGTCCGAATCGGTGCTCCCTTGCAGGTCAAGGATGTGATCGACCGCTGGGGCTTCTGGCATCCCAGCCGGTTCAGTTGCGAATATAAGCAAATGTTCGCGGAGCTGCCCTCCGAAACCCTGCGGCGCTGCCGGGCAGCCTGAAAGACAGGCTTTGGAATGTCCGTGCCAAGATTGGATACCCTCCGGCCCTGAACAAGAATTAGCATCCCACCTTAACGAGCCATTTAGGTGGAGAGAATCATGCAGATGGGTTTCCTGAAAGTCGAAGGTGCGGAACTTTATTATGAAGTGCGGGGAAGCGGCCCGGCCCTGGTGATGATCGTCGGGGCAGGCGGCGACGCCGGCTTCTACGAGGGCGCAGCGGAGGAACTGGCGGACGCCTTCACCGTGATCACCTACGATCGGCGCGGCAATTCCCGGAGCAGCGGGCGGACCGACAAGCCGATGCGGTTCGAAGAGCAGGCGGACGATGCGAAAGCCATCGTCGATGGCCTTGCCGGTGGAAAGGCGCTCATATTCGGCAGCAGCCTGGGCGCGCTGATCGCGCTCGATGTGGCGGCGCGCCATCCCGATGCGGTCGAGGCCTTGATCGCGCACGAGCCTCCCACGGTCCGGGTGCTGCCCGACAGCGAGGAGCAGGTCGCCTATCTGAATTCGATCCATGCGACCTATCGCGAGGAAGGCGCCTATGCGGCGGGGGGGCGGTTCGCATCGTCCTTCCCCGGCGAGGGCAGCTATGAGTGGCCCGCCGCGCTGGAGGAGCGCTTCGGCGGCAATGCCGATTTCCTCTTCAGCACCGAATGGAACAGCATCGTCGACTATCGGCCCGATCTGGAAGCGCTCAAATCCACCCCCTTCCCGATCGTCATGGCTGCCGGTTCCGCGGACCGGGGCTGTTATTTCGCCCGTTCCGCGGCCGTGATCGCCAAGGAAATCGGCGCGGAGTGGGCCGAGTTCCCCGGCATTCATCTGGAGGCCGTGGCACGACCGGCGGTGCTGGCCGGGGCGCTGCGCGTCGTCGCGACCGGACTGCATGTCCGGGTGACGCAGTCGATACCCGATCAATGGTCGGGCCTGAACGGCTGAGCGCCGTTTGACGACCCGGGCGTTCCGAAAGTGAAAATAGAGGTTCATGACCCGCCGTGCCGGGTCATGAACTTCCAGCGCCGATAGCATTACCAGAACGCGCGGTGAGCGCGCCGTGCTACATTCAAAGGAGAGCCAATGAATCCGTCCGCCATCGATTCCCTGGTTGCGCCGTTGCCCGGGCGCCATGACCGCCTCAGGATCGACGGGGCGTTCCTCTATACCGCCGATCCGGCGCGGCCGGTGATCGCCGATGGATCGCTGCTGGTGCAGGAAGACCGGATCGTCGCGGTGGGCACGCGCGCGGAAGTCGATGCCTACGAGTCGGGCTTGCCTCCCGTGACAGGCTCGACCCGGCATGTCGATGCGACCAACAGCATGATCCTGCCGGGTCTGGTGAACAATCATTGGCATGAAAGCAGTGCGCTCATGGCGCTCGGCACGGTCACCGAGGATCCCGACGACAGCGACACCACATCCGGGGGCATGGCCGACGGCACCGATGTTTCGGCGGCGTCCGGGCATTTCCTCCAGCTGATGGACCTGGTGGAGGCTCTGCCGCCCGAGCTTGCCTATCTTTTCGCGCTTCGGTCCTATGCGGTGCAATTGCGATCGGGCACCACCTGCGT
>DATEJA010000170.1:0-2781 GCA_035278405.1 Sphingobium sp.
CACATTTTCGACATAGAGGTCGACCGAATAGGGGTGCTTCAACTGGAGCAGGTTGGCGAGGCGGACGGTGGGGCCTTGCTCCCCCAGCGCCGCCGCCGCGCTGGCGAAGCAGGCCAGGTCGCTGTCCGCCACGGTCAGCAGGACGATGTCGCCAGGGCTCTGGCCGAGGTCGATCGCTTCGTCTCCATTGGAGACGGTGCCGGGCGTGGCGGTCAGCAGATGCATCAGGCGGTCGCCAGCGTGAGGGCGAGGCTCGCTTCGATGGCGGCGCGGTCGAGCCCGTGCCGGCCGATCACGACGAGACGGGAGGCGCGGGCCTCCTGCGCCTGCCAGTGGCGGTCGTAATGATGCTGGATGCGCGGGCCGACCGCCTGCACCACCATGCGGGCGGGGCGTCCGGCGATGGCGAGGAAGCCCTTGACCCGCAAGATGTCATGCTCCGCGATCGTGCGGGCGAGCGCGGCGAGCAGGGGCTCTGGATTGCCCAGTTCGCCGAGGTCGAGGATGAAGCTTTCGAAATCGTCATGGTCGTGATCCTCCTCATCGTCATGATGGGAGGGGCGAGCGTCGATCTGATCCTCCACGCCGGCGTCGATGCCGAGCAGGATGGCGGGGTCGATCACGCCCCGCGCGGTGCGCAGGATGCGGACGCCGGGACGGAGCTGCCGGGCGATATCCTGTTCCAGGCCGTCGAGTGTGGCGGGATCGACCAGGTCGGTCTTGCCCAGCAGGACGAGGTCGGCACAGGCCAGCTGATCTTCGAACAATTCCTCGATCGGGCTGTCATGATCGAGCGTCGGGTCGGCGGCGCGAGCGGCGGCGAGCGCGGCTTCGTCATGGGCGAAGCGACCGGCGGCAAGCGCGTCGGCATCGATCAGGGTGATAACGCCGTCGACGGTGGCCCTGGTGCGAATGTCGGGCCATTGGAAGGCCTTGACCAGCGGCTTGGGCAAGGCGAGGCCGGAGGTTTCGATGATGATATGGTCGGGCGGCGTCGGGCGGTCGAGCAGGCGCTGCATGGTGGGGAGGAAATCGTCCGCCACGGTGCAGCAGATGCAGCCGTTCGCCAGTTCGATGATATCCTCATCCGGGCAGGCTTCGTCGCCGCAGCCCTGCACCAGCGCGCCGTCGACGCCGACATCGCCGAATTCGTTGATGATGAGCGCGAGGCGGCGGCCGCCGGCATGTTCGATAAGGTGGCGGATGAGGGTGGTCTTTCCGGCGCCGAGGAAGCCGGTGATGACGGTGGCGGGGACTTTGTTCATGGCGGTTATCCTTGGGTTGCGAGGGCGACTTCGATCTCGTCGAAGCCTTTCCAGCGATAGATGGCCCAGCTGCCCAGCCAGCAGGCGGCGAACAGGCCGATGATGAAGAAGCCGAGGCTGTTGAAGTGTTCGCCGAGGTCGCGCGCGATGCCCCAGGCGCCGCCGGTGAGGCCGAGCTTTTCGCCGATGAGCGCGGTCGCCTCGATCCCGCCGATCAGCAGCGCGACGAGGGCGGACACGGCGGTGATGGTGATGTTGTAATAGAGTTTGCGGATCGGCTTCACGAAAGCCCATTGATAGGCGCCCATCATCAGCGCGCCGTCGGCGGTGTCGATCAGCGCCATGCCGGCGGTGAAAAGCAGCGGGAAGATGAGGATGGTGGAGAGCGACAGGCCGCTCGCCGCCTGGCCGGCGGAGAGGCCGAGGATGGCGACCTCCGTCGCGGTGTCGAAGCCGAGGCCGAAGAGGAAGCCCAGCGGCGCCATGTGCCAGCTGCGCGTCACCAGGCGGAAGAGCGGGCGGAAGAGGCGGGCGAGCAGCCCGCGCGAGCCCAGGAGAATGTCCATGTCCTCGTCGACATAGGCGCCGCCCTGGCGGACATGGCGGAACGTCTTGAGCACCGAGCGCAGGATGAGCAGGTTCATCGCGGCGATGGTGAAGAGGAAGGTCGCCGACACGATCGTGGCGACGGTGCCGCCGATGGACCCGGCGGCCTCCACGCCGGCGAGCGCATTGGTGGCGAGCGCGATGGCGACGGCTGCGATCAGGACGATGCCGCTATGGCCGAGCGCGAACCAGAAGCCGACCGTCAGCGGGCGCTGGCCGTCCTGCATCAGCTTGCGCGTCACATTGTCGATCGCGGCGATATGGTCGGCATCGACGGCATGGCGCAGCCCCAGGCTCCAGGCGAGAAGGGCGGTGCCGAGCATCACCGGCTGGTCGGCGAAGATCAGGAAGGCGCCGAGCCACAGGAGAAGGTTGGCGGCGATCAGCGCGGCGAAGATGCCGGTCGCGCGGCGGCGGAGGGCGTGGGAGTCGGTTCCGCGGCGAAGGCCGGGATGTGGTGGCGAGGCTGGAACTGGGCCCCGGCCTTCGCCGGGGAACGAGTCCATCAAGCTGGTGTCGGTCATGTGGGTCACCCCGTCGGCGTCAGCGAAACCGGACGGGAGCCGCCTTCATGCCGGGCGGACGCGCGAGCGCCCGGCATGCGGGACAGCAGCTCCCGCTGCTTTGCAGGCGTCGCTCAGACGGAGGACCGTGCCGCGGCCATCCCCTGGACCAAGGCAAGAGCGACCAGACGCAGGCAGGTTTCCTGGCTCGCGGGTCATCGCTCGACACATGGCCTTCCCAGGCCTCGCATGATTTAGCGTCCGGCCCAGTGGCTGACCTTCCGACGGGACGGAAGGTCGCTATGCGTCTCGCTCACCGCTTACAGTTGCAGGGACAGCTGTGGATTCATCACCACATTCCCTATTAAGCCCCCTGGCAGGGGCACCGGCGCGATCAGTGAAGGATG
>DATEJA010000171.1:0-4328 GCA_035278405.1 Sphingobium sp.
CTGGGCAGACCTTCCTGCTGGCCGAAATCGACCACCTCCAGCCTGCCGCCATCGGCAACGCAGCGCGCGGCCTGTCCCAGCGCTGCTTCCCAGTTCGGGATCATCGACAGCGCGTAGCTGATGAACACGCGCTCGAACGCCGCGCGGCCGAAGATCGCCGCTGGATCGAACCCGCAGGCGTCGGCCTGGGCCAAGGTCACCCGATCGGCCATGCCGGCCTTGGCCACGGCCTTGCGCGCCGTCTCCCGCATCGCTTCGGAAATATCGACGCCGTACAGCCGCGCCTCCGGCCAGGCCCTGCCCACCGCGATCAGGTTCCGCCCGGTGCCGCAGCCGATCTCCAGGACCGCGCCGCCACGGGGCGGCGCCAGTTCCGCGATCAGCCCGTCGCGCCCCAGCAGGTAATATTTGCGCGACAGGTCGTAGATGTGCCGCTGATGCCGATAGACGCTGTCCATCAACCGATCATGCCCGGCGCCGCCCATCACTCGCCCTTCAGCACATAGAGGTGCACGCCGCCATAGATGGCCGACCGATCCCGCGCCGTATAGTCGAGCGATGCCTCCGCCCGATAATCCCAGCGCGCCAGCAGGTCATCCTCGACGCGGCCGGGCAGGATGCTGGGCTCGCCCGCCGTGCGGAACAACACCCGTGCACCCGGCCGCGCCGTCCGCGTGATCTGCGCCCACAGCTTGTTCAGCTGCTCGTCCGACATCCAGTCCTGCGCATCCAGCAATATATAGCGATCCGCCGACGCCGCCGGCTGCGAAGCAAGGAAGTCGGTGAAGTTCACATGGCGCACATCCACCCGCTCGGCGCGATCGACCACCGCCGCATGATGCGCCGCCTGCAGATAGGGCGGCAACGGCCCTTCGCCGCCAGCATAGCCACGCCCGAACGCCTGCACCGCGAAATAATTGTCCTTGAGGTCGAAGCCGCAGGCGAGCTTTTCCAGCCGCGCCTTCAGCACCGCATCCATCCGCGCGTCGCCGGCCAACGCCTCATATTGCGCGGGTGGGATGCCAAGGCCGAACAGCGACGCCGGCTGGCTCGTCAACCAGCGGGTGAAGGCACTGTCGAACACCGGCGCCAGTTCCGTCTCGAAGATCGCGCGCTGCTCCTCCCGGCTCCTGGCGTCCAGCATGCGGCGCGGGTCGACGCCATGCAGCCGCGCCAGCATGTGCGCCGCTCCTATGAAGCGGCCGAGCAGGCCCTGGCGATATATGCCGCGCGCAAAGCCGCCGATCCGCCGTCGCCCGATAAAGTCCCGCCCTTCCCAATAACGCCGCGTCGCATCGTCCAGCGCCGGCGCGACGATCTCGCGATAGGCCGCCACATTCTCCCGGCAGTCCGCCCGGCCGAAGAAACGGTGGAAACTTTCATGGTCCGGCAGCGTGCGCGCCGCCGCCAGCTTCAGCCGATTGAGCGCGATATGGGCCGTGTTGAGGTCCACCGCCGTGATGCGGGCCGGATCGGCGGTCAGATAGCTCAGCACATTGCACCCGCCCGACGCGATGGTGACGACATGGCAGTCGGGCGTGATCGCCAGCGCCTCCATGTCGACCTCGGGGTCCTCCCATATCTGGGCATAGACCAGGCCGCGAAAGGCGAAGGTAAAGGCGCGCTCCAGCAATCCCTGCCGGGACAGATGCCGATGCCGATGCACCGCGCGGGTGATGTTCTGGTGAGCCATGGATGCCATATCGCCGCGCCTCCTCATGTGCCGGGTCGTGGCGGTGCGCCTAGGACAGCCCCATGTCGGCTGCGTGACGATCTGGTTACGGCTCCGTGAAGCTCTTGCGGAACCAAGTCGCGCCAACCACCTTCTTCGAAGCATGCCTCACTGGATCGAACCGCACCCGACCGGCATCTATGTCCGCCCCGCCGATGCCTGGATCGATCCGTCCGTCCCGCAAGCGCGCGCGCTGGTGACCCATGGCCATGCCGATCATGCGCGCGGCGGCCACGGCCATGTCTGGGCGACGGAAGAAACGCTCGCCATCATGGCGCTGCGCTACGGCACCGCGTCCGGAACTCCGGTCGGCTATGGCGAGGATATGCGCATGAGCAGCGTCGCCATCCGCTACATTCCCGCCGGCCATGTGCTGGGCTCCGCGCAGATCCTGCTGGAGCATGCGGGCGAGCGCGTCGTCGTCACCGGCGACTATAAGCGCCGCCCCGACCCGACCTGCAAGCCCTTCGAGCCCGTCCCCTGCGACATCTTCGTGACCGAGGCAACCTTCGGCCTCCCCGTCTTTCGCCATCCCGACACGCGCAGCGAGGTCGATCGCCTGCTCGCCGCACTCCATGCCCATCCCGACCGTTGCGTTCTGGTCGGCGCCTACGCGCTGGGAAAGGCGCAGCGGCTGATCTGCGAATTGCGGGGGCGGGGTCATCATGACCCCATCTACATCCACGGCGCGCTGGAACGCATGTGCGCCCTCTATGCCGATTTCGGCGTCGACCTCGGAGAACTCCGTCCCGCGACCGGCGTCCCGGCCAAGGAGATGCGCGGCCATGTGGTCGTCTCGCCGCCCTCGGCCCTCAACGACCGCTGGAGCCGCCGCCTGCCCGATCCCATCACCGCCATGGCGTCAGGCTGGATGCGCGTCCGCCAGCGCGCGCGCCAGCGCAACGTCGAACTGCCGCTGGTCATTTCCGACCATGCCGACTGGGACGAACTGACAGACACGATCCGCGAAGTCGCGCCATCGGAAACCTGGATCACCCACGGCCGGGAGGAAGCGCTGCTCCACTGGTGCATGACCCACCAGATGCGTGCCCGCGCCCTGGAACTGGTCGGCCGCGAAGACGAGGATGAGGGGTGATGCGCCCACCTCCGTTCGCCCTAAACCTGTCGAAGGGCTTTTCTTCCTTGAGGAGATGGGAAGGGCTCCGACAAGCTCAGCCCGAACGGACGGAGGGGGAAGGTTCATGAGACAATTTTCCCAACTCCTCGACGGCCTCGTCTACACCCGCTCGCGCAACGGCAAGCTGGACCTCATCGCCAATTACATGCGCGCCGCGCCCGATCCCGATCGCGGATGGGCGCTCGCTGCCCTGACCGGCAATCTCGATCTCAAGGCCGTCAAGGCGTCCACCATCGCGGAAATGACCCGCGCCCGGGTCGATCCCGTCCTCTTCGAAATGAGCCGCGACTATGTCGGCGATCTGGCCGAAACCGTCGCCCTGCTCTGGCCCAAGGCTGAAGGCCAGCCCCAGGAAATAGACGACGGCTCCCTCACCCTCTCCGCCATTGTCGAGCGGCTCCATGCCGTCAGTCGAGCGTCCGCGCCCGCCACGCTGGCGCAGATGATGGACCATCTCGACGCCTCGGGCCGCTTCGCGCTGCTGAAGCTCGCTACCGGCGGCCTGCGCGTCGGCATCTCGGCGCGCCTCGCCAAGACCGGCTTCGCCCAGGCCTTCGACCTCGACGTCGACGATGTCGAGGAATGTTGGCACGCGCTCGCCCCGCCCTATGCGGACCTTTTCGCCTGGGCCGAAGGGCGCTCGCCGCGCCCAGACCCGGCCGGCACGCCCTTCTTCCGCCCCTTCATGCTCGCCCATCCGCTGGAGGCGGACAGCGTCGACCTGACCGACTATGCCGCCGAATGGAAATGGGACGGCATCCGCATCCAGATTGTCGGCACGCCGCGAGAAACCCGGCTCTACAGCCGCGCGGGCGACGACATCACCGGCAGCTTCCCCGACATAGCGAGCGCCTTCCGCCATCACGCGGTCCTCGACGGCGAACTGCTCGTCAAAGGCGAATTTCAGGGCGGCGAGGCAGCGAGCTTCAACGCCCTCCAGCAGCGCCTCGGCCGCAAGGCGGTCAGCGCGAAGATGATGGACGATTATCCCGCCTTCGTCCGCCTCTACGACATATTGCTCGACGGGGAGGAAGATCTCCGCACGCTCCCCTGGATGGAACGCCGCATCCGCCTAGAAAGCACGGTGCCGCATCTCGACCCCCACCGCTTCGACATCTCCGCCCTGATCGAAGCCGCCGATTTCCCGCAGCTGGCCGACCTGCGCGCCGGCGCCCGCGATGCCGCGATCGAAGGCGTGATGCTCAAGCGCCGCGACAGCCCTTATGTCGCCGGACGCAAGGCCGCGCTCTGGTACAAATGGAAACGCGATCCGCTGACCGCCGACTGCGTGATGATGTACGCCCAGCGCGGCCACGGCAAACGCTCATCCTTCTATTCGGACTACACCTTCGGCTGCTGGACCGACGAAGGCGAACTGCTCCCCGTCGGCAAAGCCTATAGCGGCTTCACCGACGAGGAACTGAAATGGCTCGACCGCTTCGTGCGCACCAACACGGT
>DATEJA010000172.1:0-3781 GCA_035278405.1 Sphingobium sp.
AGGCCCAGGTCCGCGCCGCCGCGATCCGGCCCGACAGCGTGTCGATATCGCCCTGCACCGAATCGAGTCGCGCGATCTGTCCGGCGAACCAGTCGCGCGGGATATGCCCCTGGCCTTCGGACAGATAGCGCCAGATGCGGCCCACCGTCCGGGCGTGGTGTTCGGGTCCCAGCTTCTGGAAGTCGGGCAGGCTGCACGCGGCCCAAAGCCGCTCCACCTGCTTCTTGCCCTTCACCCGCTCGATCACCAGCGGATCGTCGGCGAGGCGCTTGAGCACGGCCAAGTCGGTCGCCTCGGGCGCGGCGCGCAGCTGGTCGAGGTCGGGGCGCGTCTCCAGCTCCAGGATCAGGCGAGTGACGCTGTCCATGCGCGGCTCGCCCTCGCGCCAGTAGAGCTGGTCGACCGGCGGGAAATGATGGCTCTCGATCGCGTCGATTTCCTCGGGCGTGAAGGCGGCCTCGCCATCCTCATGGCCCAGGCTCCCGAAGGTGCCATCCTGATGATGCCGCCCCGCGCGCCCGGCGATCTGCGCCATCTCCGCGACCGTCAGCCGCCGCGTCCGCCGCCCGTCGAACTTGCGCAGCGAGGCGAAGGCGACATGCGCGACGTCGAGGTTCAGTCCCATGCCGATCGCATCGGTCGCGACCAGATAGTCGACCTCGCCATTGAGGAACATCTGCACCTGCGCGTTGCGCGTGCGCGGCGAAAGCGCGCCCATCACCACCGCCGCGCCGCCCCGGAAGCGGCGCAGCATTTCGGCCACCGCATAGACCTCCTCGGCCGAGAAGGCGACGACCGCCGATCGCTTGGGCAGGCGGGACAGCTTCTTGGCGCCCGCATAGGAAAGCGTCGAAAAGCGCGGCCGGCTGACGACCTCGGCTTCGGGCACCAGCGACTTCACGACCCGGCCGATGCTCGCCGATCCCAGGATCATCGTTTCTTCCCGCCCCCGCGCGCGCAGCAGCCGGTCGGTGAAGATATGCCCGCGCTCCGGGTCGGCCCCCAGCTGCGCCTCGTCCAGCGCCACGAACGCATAATCACCCTGAACGGGCATCGACTCGGCCGTGCAGAGAAAATAGAGCGCGCCCGGCGGCACGATCTTTTCCTCGCCGGTGATCAGCGCGACCTGGTGCGCGCCCTTGATGGCGACCACCCGGTCATAGACTTCGCGGGCCAGCAGTCGCAGCGGAAAGCCCATCATGCCGCTCGAATGGCCGCACATGCGCTCGACGGCCAAATGCGTCTTGCCGGTGTTGGTGGGACCCAGCACGGCTGTGACGGGCGATCGGGCGAATTGGGCCATGATCCTCTCTATGTCGGGCAGGGAAGCGGGAAGGGCAAGGGGTCAGCGGCGGCGCAATCGTCTCCTTTCTGGGCGTTTGAGGGTTTGAACGATCCAGCGGCACGTTTCGTCGCGTTAAAAGGGTTAAAAAAAGCGTCTTTATTTGACTTTAACCCTGTGCGTTCACAACAATGGCCGCGAACGCGCGGCGGGGGTCGTGCGTGTTTTTTGCCCGTGGGGGGCCTTTTACGTGTTTCATGCCAGCCAGCTCAGTCCTCAGCAGGGGGGCGCATCCGCGTCCTTGTGGCTGACCGACGCCATCGGCAAGGGCCTTGTCCCGCCCGCCGAGGAACGGGGCTGGCGCGCGCGCCTGCGCGACTGGGCGGACGATGTGGAACTGGTCCCCGACCTTGGCCAGCGCGTCGGCAGTCTTACCTGGTTCCGGGGCCTGGCGACCTGTTTCGCGCTCTGCGCCGCCGCGCTCTATCTCTCCCCCGGCTTCCATCCTCTGCCCGGCGCGCCGCAGCCGCTGCTGGCCCAGCCGCAGTTCGACGAAGTGCGCAGCCAGATGATCACCCCGCTCGCGCTCGGCGCCGACAGCGGCCGGCACATGGGGCCGGGCGATGCCGTCCAGCCGCTGCGCGAAACGCCCGAGCGGCCGCAGATAGAGCTGCGCGCCCAGATCGGCGGCAGCGACTCGCTCGGCCGCGCCCTGTCCCGCGCCGGCGTCGGCAATGACGATGTGGCGACGGTCATGAGCCTGGCGGGCAGCGACATCGCCGCCGGCATGAAGCCCGGCACCCCGCTCGACATCATCCTCGGCCGCCGCGCCAGCCGCGACATGCCGCGCCCGCTCGACCATCTGTCCTTCCGCGCCCGGCTCGACCTCGCGCTCGACATCAGCCGCGTGGGCGGCGTGCTGCAGGTCAAGCGCACCGCGATCCATGTCGATGACACGCCGCTGCGCATCCAGGGCGTGATCGGCGACAGCATCTACCAGTCGGCCCGTGCCGCCGGCGCGCCGCCCAAGGCGATCCAGGCCTATCTGCGCGTCATCGCGCAGCAGGTGGACCTGGGGTCGATCCATGCCGGCGACCGCTATGACATCATCACCGAATATCGCCGCGCCGACACCGGCGACGTGGAAGTCGGCGACCTTCTGTTCGCCGGCCTGCACCGGCCCAGCGGCCGGGGCATCGACATGCTCAAATGGACCAGTGAGGGCCGCAGCCAGTGGTTCGAGGCGTCGGGCGTGGGCGAACGGCGCGGCGTGCTGTCGGCGCCCGTCCAGGGCCATATGACGTCGGCCTTCGGCATGCGCCGCCACCCGATCCTGGGCTATACCCGCATGCACGCCGGCATCGATTTCGGCGCGCCCTATGGCTCGCCCATCTATGCCGCGACCGACGGTATCGTCTCCTATGCCGGGCGCCATGGCGGCCACGGCAATTATGTCCGGCTGGAACATGGCAACGGCCTCGCCACCGGCTATGGCCATATGAGCCGCATCGCCGCCCGCTATGGCCAGCGCGTGCGCCAGGGCCAGGTGATCGGCTATGTCGGCTCCAGCGGCCTGTCGACCGGCCCGCATCTTCACTATGAACTTTACCGCAACGGCCAGACCATCAATCCGCTGTCGGTCAAGTTCACGACGACATCGCAGCTCGCCGGCCGCGACCTGGCCGCCTTCCGCACAAGGCTGGCCCAGCTCAAGAGCCTGCACATCGGCCTGCCCACCCAGATGGCGCAGAAGAGGGCAGAGCCGAGCGTCTCGCCGCAAGTGGGAAATTGAGGGTAGGGGCGGGGGGCCTTCCCGTCCGCCGCCTACTCCGCTAACCCGCGCCCATGATCACCGCTCTCCTCCTCGCCGGGTCGCGTCCGGGTGCCGATCCGCTGGCGCAGGCGGCCGGCGTGCCGGTCAAGCCGCTCGCGCCCGTCGCCGGCGAGCCGATGATCAACCGTCCGGCGCGCGCCCTGCTCGCGCATCCCGCCATCGAGCGGCTGCTCATCCTCACCCAGCAGCCCGACCTCTATGCGGCCGACCCCGCCACCGCCTGGCTCGCCGATCATCCCCAGGTCCGCTTCGAACCCAGCGGCACCGGCATCGCCGCGACACTGATGGAGATGCTGGACCGCCCCGGCGCGCCCTATCCCTTGCTGGTGACCACGGCCGATCATGTCCTGCTGGACCGCGCGATGCTCGACCAGTTCGTGGGCGAAGCGACCGGCGCGGACATTGCCGTCGCCCTGGTCGAGCGCGCCACCTTGCTCGCCCGCTACCCGCAATCGCGCCGCACCTGGCTCAAATTCCGTGACGGTTGGTGGTCCGGTGCCAATCTCTTCTGGTTCGGCAGCGCCAAGGCCCGCTCCGTCATCGCCCTCTGGCAGGAGGTCGAACAGGACCGCAAGAAGGGCTGGAAGATCCTGGCCGCTTTCGGCCCGGTCGCGCTGCTGGGCGCGCTGCTGCGCATCCTCACCTTGCGCGCCGGCATCGCCCGC
>DATEJA010000173.1:0-5462 GCA_035278405.1 Sphingobium sp.
AAGGCCCGCTCCGTCATCGCCCTCTGGCAGGAGGTCGAACAGGACCGCAAGAAGGGCTGGAAGATCCTGGCCGCTTTCGGCCCGGTCGCGCTGCTGGGCGCGCTGCTGCGCATCCTCACCTTGCGCGCCGGCATCGCCCGCGTCGGCCGCCGCTTCGGCCTCACCGCCCGGCTGGTGGCAATGGCCAGCCCCGAAGCCTGCATCGACGCCGACAAGGTGGAGGATGTCGCGCTGATCGAGCAGATTCTGGGAAGCCGCTGACGCTCAACCCCCGGCCTTCGCCGGGGAACGAACCCTCATCCCCACGCATCCTGAACTTGTTTAGCTACGCTGGCCTGCGGCTCAGCATCCATCGCGCCTCCGGAGACGGCCGCTCCCGGGGAGGGGCGGATGCCGAACCAAGTTCAGCATGACGGCAGACAGAAGGCTGGGCCAATCCCCAACAAGCCTCTCCCCTAGTCCTGCCGCGCCCGCCGCACCAATCGGCGCAAGATCTGCCCCTTGGTCGCGGCCTTGCCCTGGGTCAGTCGCAGCATGGCCGGCACCGTCATGGCCGCCGCTTGCTGCTCGGCGCAGCGATAGCCGGCACACCAATCCTCGCGCCGATCGGGGAAGTAGCGCTGCGACGCGTCCTCCAGCGCGGTGACCATGCTGGCATGAGCCCGCTCGGCCGCCCACTCCATCGCCGTGTGCCGATGCTCGGCAAACTGCCGCTCCACTAGCGCGATCGCATCGGGCGTCGCTTCCAGCTGCAATCGGGCCAGCAGGTTGCTCGCCGCCAGCCGATCCACACTCCAGATTTCCGACTCGTCCATCGATCGCCGCTCCCCCCGACAAGGTCGCGCATCGGGCCGCCAAGTCAATCCGCCGGTTCGGCCTGCATCCGCATCGCCCGCCGGCTTGCCAGGCCCATCATCGCAAAGCCGGTCGTCGACGCGACGATATTCGCGATCGCCGCGCCGATCGTGCCGTAAATCGGCAGCAGCGCCATCTGCACGCCCAGCAGCAGCAGCGTCGCGGCCAGCGTGATCCGCAGCGACAGGCCGGCCCGGTTCGTCGCCATCAACAGCGGGCGATAGCTGACCCCGACCAGGTCGATGCAGGCGGCGATGCCCAGCAGCAGCAGCAGCGGATAGGCCGGCTGAAACGCCTTGCCCGCGACCAGCGTCAGCAGCGGATGGCCGATCGTCAGGATCAGCGCGACGATCACCGCGCCGGCGATCAGCGCCAGCCGGTTGGTCCGCCGGAACAGCGCCCGCAATTCCCGCGCGCCATGGCTCGCCTGGGTGCGGCTCAACTCGACGAAGATGCTGCGCGACAGCAGCCCGGAAATCTTGGTCAGCGCCTGCGCCAGCTGATTGGCGAGGCGGTAGAAGCCCGCGCCCGCCGGCCCGACGAACAGGCCCACGATCAGCACCGCCGCCTGCGACCCGATCGATGAGAAGGTCGTCTGCAGGTTGGTCGCCGTCAGGAACCCGATGATCCCCGGATTTTCCCGCCGCGCCGCCCAGGCCCGGCCCGCGCGCCACCGTCCCAGCTTCGTTCCCCCGACCTTCAGCGCCAGCCACCAATAGGTGATGGCGCACAGCAGTTCGGCCGCGCCCCAGGCGATCAGGAACCCCGTGATGTCGGGCCGCAGCGCCAGCGCCGCGCCCGCGCCGATCATCCGCCCGACCGGGATCATGGTTTCGGCGAGCGCGGCGGAATCGAAACGATCGAACAGGCGCAGCACGCCGGTGGGGGAGGACCGGATGGTGATCATCATCACCATGCAGAACAGCCAGGCCTGCCACCCCATGCCCGGCGGCAGTTCCAGCAGGCGGCCGAACGCCAGGATGATGGCGGCGGCGATGACCCCGCCCGCCGCCGCCGACGCCAGGTCGATGAGGATGCAGAAGCGCAGAACCCGGTTCAGCGCGTTGTGATTCTCCGTCGCCAGGTGCGGCTGGCCGTAGCGCACCACGATCTGCCAGCTTTCGAAGCTCATCACCGTCTTGATGACGGTGGCGGCGCTCAGCACCAGGGTGAATCGGCCGAAATCGGTGACGCCCAGCGTGCGAGTGACGATGGCCAGATAGGCAAGGCTCAGCACCGCGCCCACGCCCTTGCCGCCCAGCAGCCAGCCCGTATTCGCCAGGATCCGCGCAAAGCCCTCCTTGGCTCCGCCCGACCCGCTGTCCCTTGTCACCTTGTCACGCGCCTTTCGCTGGCCTGCCTGTTCGATGCAGCGCGCCTATCTAGGGACTGTCCTGACCGCGTGCAAATCTCTCGTCACCCTGCGACAGCGAAGGCAGGCGCGCCCAAAAGCGCCTTTTTTTCGGCCCATTTGCGCTTTACCAGCGCGGCCATGACCATCAGCAAAGCCATTATCCTGTCGGCGGGGCAGGGGTCCCGCCTGCTGCCGCTGACCCGCGACGTGCCCAAATGCATGATCGACTTCAACGGCCGCACCCTGATCAGCTGGCAGGTCGCCGCGCTCGTCGCCAATGGCGTGACCGACATCGTGGTGGTCACCGGCTTCCGCACCGAGCGGGTCGAGGATCATGCGCTGCAGCTCTATCGCGACACCGGCGCGCGGATCCGGACGCTGTTCAATCCCTTCTTCCAAGTCGCCGACAATCTCGGCACCTGCTGGATCGCGCGGGAGGAGATGGACCGCGACTTCATCATCCTGAACGGCGACACGATCGTCTCGGACGAAATCGTGGGGAAGCTCATCACCGGCTCGCAGGACGCCATCACCGTCACCGTCGATGTGAAGACGGACTATGACGATGACGACATGAAGGTGAACCGCGACGCCAGCGGGCGCCTCCACGCCATCGGCAAGCGGCTGCTGCCGCCCGACACCAACGCCGAATCCATCGGCATGCTCGCGTTCCGGGGGGAGGGGCCGGCGATCTTCCGCAACCAGGTCGACCAGATGATGCGCACGCCCGAAGGGGTCGAGCGCTGGTATCTGCGCGCCATCGACATCATCGCCAAGGGCAATCGCGTCGGCACCGTCTCGATCGAAGGGTTCGACTGGCAGGAGGTCGACTTCCCCCAGGATGTCGAAGCCGCCAAAGCCCTGACCGCCCGCTGGCTCGCCGAAGGCCGCTACGCGAAATAAGCCCTGGCTGCTTCCTACTGTTCCCCGGCGAAGGCCGGGGCCCAGTCCCGACCTCTAGGCAAAACAGCCCCGCAGCCAATTCGTAAGTACCGCGATCTGTGGCCTATCCAGCTTCACCGCGCTGCCAAGGTCCGGCTGCCCCGGCCACCCCGCGTCGGGTATCTGGATACCTTCATGGCTCCGGCTCCCCTCATAGCGGGGCAGCACATGGAAATGGACATGCGGGTCCACCATCATCAGCATCAGATAGTTGATCCGCTCATAGCTCACCGCCCGGGACAGCGCCCGCTCGATCGCCTTGGTCACCTGGGCGAGTTCGGCATAAGCGGCCGGCTCCAGGTCGCCAAAGGCGGTCGCCTCCGACCGCGCCGCCAGCACCAGCGACCCCAGTGTCGGCTGCGCCGGCCGCAACAGCACCACCCAATGATCGAACTCGGCCACCAGCGTTTCGGGAAAACCGAATTTTCTCGCCGTCTCATTCATGCATTCGCCTCCATCCAGCTGACGATCGGCCGCCCCGCGCGCTTCTGCCCATAGGCCTGCATCAGCCGCACCAGATGCACCAGCAGCGAAATCACCGTCCACCAGGCGACCGCGATCAGCCCCAGGTCCGGCCGCCCCGCCAGCAGCGATCCGAACAGGATCACCATATTGGGATTGCGCCGCGCCGTGATCAGCCGGAACCAGCTGTCGAACCGGCCCCAGACATGGATGTCCATCCCGAAATCCTTGATGAACATCCCTTCGATCAGCCGCTGCAGCACATAGCCGACCAGCACCGCCGCCATCACCAGCACGAACGTCTCCGTCGACAGCGCCAGGCCCCAGGCCGACAGCCCCACGCCCCAGAAATACCACCAGAAGGGCGGGTGGATCAGGTCGACGCCATGGTCCGCGACATTGCCCCATTTGGACGAGGTGATGGTGCAGCGGGCGAGCTTTCCGTCGACCGTGTCCAGCACCATGAAGACGAAGCCCGCCAGCAGCCCGGTCCAGTAGAGCCCATGCGCGAACAGCCAGGTGGCGATCACGCACAGCGTCGCGCCCAGCGCCGTGACCATGTTCGGCGTCATGCCGATCGACGCGGCGATCCGGGTCAGCCACAGCGCCAGTTCGGGCCAGAGATATTTGGTAAGGATGTCGGTCACGCCCTTATAGGCACCGAAATAGCTGCGCCGCTCGATCTCCCGGCGGGTTGCCGGGGTGAGTTCGCGCACGAAGGGCTGCTCGAGCTTGCGCAGCTGTCGATTGTAGAGCTTGCGCCCGTCGGCCAGGTCGACGGCATGGGGCGCGGCCAGCGGATCGCCGCCGCTCGCGACCTGGCCCACGACCGGCACATCATTCCAGGTGAAGAGCGTGCCGGGCTCCTCCAGCGCCAGCCGCAGCAGCAGGGGATCGAACACATAGGTCAGATTGAACAGCAGCACATGGCCGGGCGCGGGCATGCTGCCGGCCGCAGCGGCGCTGGCAGCCAAGCGGCGGCAGCGCTCGGCATTGGACATGCCCCAGATGCGCGTGCCATTGTCGTTCAGGAACTGCAAACTATCGTCCAAATTCATCCTACCTCCGGCGGGCGATCTTCCAGAAGGGCCGCCTCGCCGCGCTACCGGCAAGCGCGGCGATATTCCAGCTTGCCGTCGCCTCGGGCGAAATTTAAACCTCCCGGCACGCCCAATCGGGGCCTCTCAGGCAATCAGGACACAGCCCTATCGTGATCGGGTGGTACGCGACCAGTTACGATCCTTCCAAGGCCAGCATCAGGCTCCGCCTCCTGCAGCCGATGAAGCATCTCCAGGAAAAAGGCGTCGGCACCGAGCTTTACGACCCGAAAAAGGGCGTCGGCGCCTATGAGGCCATCATCTTCTCCAAATCGGTGCAGCCCGCAACGCTCACCCTCGCAAGGGCGGCGAAGGCGGCGGGCACGCTCGTCATCTTCGACCTGTGCGACAATATCTTCGAAGCCAAGGAGAGCCCGACCAAGCGCCGGAAGGTCGACCGCCTGCGCGAATTGCTCTCACTGGCCGACGCGGTGACCTTCGCGACCGCCGGCCTACAGGAGCAGATCGTCCGGCGGGTTCCCACCATCGGCGGGCAGCAGTTCATCGTCCCCGATATGCTGGAGGATCTGGAAGGGGCGAGCTATCCCATAAGCCTGGCGCAACGTTTCTTCATGCGCCGCCTCGCCAGCTTCCACGCGGCGAACGCCGGTGCGCTGCGCTGCGTCTGGTTCGGCAACTGCCAGGGCAAGAAATCGGGGCTCGCGCATGTCCAGGGCGCGGTGCACGAACTGGAAAACTTCTCCCGCACGCACAAGGTCGCGCTGACCATCATCGGCGATGAACGCGCGCGC
>DATEJA010000174.1:0-16180 GCA_035278405.1 Sphingobium sp.
GCCTCGCCACGAAAGATGTCGCCGATCGGCCGGCCCAGCATTGCCTCGGGCGACAGGCCGATGAACGCCGCGCTGTTGGCCGACACGCGCGACACCAGCCAGTCGGCGGTCAGCGCGATCAGGAAGCCGAAAGGCTGGATCGTGCCCAGCACATGAATGGGTTCGCGGTCGCAATTGTTGATGTCGACCGCAAAGCCGGTCGGGCCGGGCTCGCTACCGTCAGCCATGGCCGGCCACCTGCTCGCCGTCCGCCGCCGCCGCGAACAGGGCGAAGGCCGCTTCCGCGCCCCGGATTGCATCATCGACCCATTGCTCGCCGCCCTCCTTCGCCGCCGCGTCGAGCGCCTGCTGGAAGGCGATCCATCCGCCCCTTCCGTGGACCGAGGAAAGATAGGCGCGCGGCAGGCCCGGGGGAACGCGGCGCTCGAGCATAGCCCCACCCAGCCGCGATCCTTCGAGCGCATATAGCGCGCCCCAGCGGAAGGCTTCGCCGCCGGGCGTGTCGAGCGCCAGCGGCTCGGGCAACGGCAGGCCGAGGGCCGCCAGGTCCTCAGTCAGCTGCGGCAGGCGCGGCGACTCCGGACGGGCGACAGCCTCCAGCGGCGCCACCGCCCGGGCATGCGCCTGCAGGAAGGCGCCATAGCCGGCAGCCGAATCGAGCGAGAAGCCGGAAAATAGCGCATCGACGCGGTGATGGTTCGCCATCGTCGCGTCACGGAGGGCCTGCCGCACGCGGCCGATGGAAGGCGTTCTCGTCACCTGACGTTCCTAAGGTCTGTTGAACGCGGCCGCCTTGATCTGCATCAGCTTTTGCAAAAGCTCGCGCGATTTGCCGTATTTTTCAAACGGTAAAAGCGTGTCCCTGGCTGTTACCCGCCAATATCCGCTCTTGTACGCTCAAGAATTCTTTCAAATAGCTGACGGACAAGTTCAGGCTCTTGACATGGGATCAGCCATAAAAAGGCAGCATATGGGGCATCACGCTCCAATGGAAAGCGAAGATGATGTTGAAGAAAATCCTATTGGCGGGGTTGATGTCGGCGACCGTGATGGGCGGCATCGCCCCGGCCTATGCCCAGCGCGGCGATGATAACGGATGGCGCGGTCGCGGCGATCATGCCGGACGGCAGGATGGCGGACGCGGCGATCGCGGGCGCGGTGACGCCGGCCAGGCCGATCGCGTCCGGAGCGACGGCCGAGGCGATGGCGGCTGGCAGCAGCGAGGCGGCGATATGCGCCAGAGCTGGGGTCAGCGGCGCGTCGAACAGCCCGCCCCGCAGATCAGCCAACCACGCGTGGAGCGGCAATGGCAAGGCGGCCGACCGGATGGCGACGATGGCGCGCGTGCCCGCTGGCGCAACGACAACCGCGTCGTCGAACAGGCCCGACCCGACCGTCCGCAATGGCGGGCCGATACGCCACGCGGCGAGATACGGCAGGACTGGCGCAATGATCGGCGCGAGGGCTGGCGCGACAATCGCTGGAACAATGACGATCGACGCTGGAGCGGCAATGTCGTGACGCCGCGCCGCTTCGACGACCGCACCCGCTGGGACGGCCAGCGCCGCTGGGACAATGGCTGGCGGCAGGACCGGCGCTATGACTGGTACAGCTATCGGTCGCACTATGGCGATCGCTACCGGCTCGGCCGCTATTACGCGCCGCGCGGCTGGAGCTATGGCTATAGCCGCTATTCGATCGGCATCTTCCTGAACAGCCTGCTCTATGACCAGAGCTACTGGATCGATGATCCCTGGTCCTACCGCCTGCCGCCGGCCTACGGCACGCTGCGCTGGGTCCGCTATTATGACGACGCGCTACTTGTCGATATCCGCGACGGCTATGTTGTCGACGTGATTCACGATTTCTTCTGGTAAGACCGGAGGAACATCTATTCCTGAGTGGACCTTCAGGAACGACTGGGCCCGAAGCACCAGGCTTCGGGCCCTTTTCATTTGCGGATAGCCCTAATCCGGTGGCAGGAGGGCGCGCATGAGCCAGGTGATCGATGATGGCGGCGTGGCATCGCCGGTGCGGGCGCGGATCGGGGAGACGGTGCGGCAGCGGCTGGATCGCAATCCGATGGTCAGCCGTATCGACGCGCCCCAGCTGGAAATCTACGGCCGCCACGAATTTCTGAGTGCGGACGAATGTGCCGCCCTGCGCGCGATGATCGATGCCGACGCGCAGCCTTCCACCCTCTTTTCCGGCAGCGCCAATGCCGAATATCGCACCAGCCACAGCTGCAACCTCATCCCTTGGGACCCGCTGGTGAAGGCGGTGAGCGATCGCATCTGCGGGATGATGGGGCTGCCGCCCGAACAGGGGGAAACGCTGCAGGGCCAGCGCTATGCCCCCGGCCAGGAATATAAGCCGCACTGGGACTATTTCCCGGTGACCGCCAGCTACTGGCCGGCAATGATGAAGACGGGCGGCCAGCGCAGCTGGACCGCGATGATCTATCTGTCGCCGGTCGCGGCGGGCGGCGAAACCCATTTCCCGCATTGCGAATTCATGGTGCCGCCAGTCGAAGGCATGATCCTGATGTGGAACAACATGAACCCCGACGGATCGCCCAACAGCTACAGCCTGCACGCCGCGCGGCCGGTGGAGAGCGGCACCAAATATGTCGTCACCAAATGGTTTCGCGAGCGCCGGTGGCGGGCCTGATCTTCCCCGCACAGTTCACAGCACCGTTACAAATCGCGACATAAATGACTGATTCCTGACGATCCTGTTCCCCACCCATTCAGCGATGCACGGGCATAAAGGACCTGTTGGCAGCGGAACCCGACCGGACGACGGATGTTAATCCCCCGCCGGTTTCAGCCGCCAAGCTGATAGGAGAAAATATATGCGTAAGTTGATAATCCTCGGCCTGATCGCCGCCACCGCGATGCCTGCCGCCGCCATGGCGCAGTCACGTGGCGAGGTTCGGGACAGCGCGCGCGACCTGCGCCAGGAACAGCGTGAACTGCGCGACGCGCAGCGCTACGGCAGCCGCCATGATGTGCGCGAGCAGCGCCGCGATGTCCGCGAAGCACGCCAGGAACTGCGCGAGGATTGGCGCGACTATCGCCGTTCGCACCGCGACGTCTATCGCGGCGGCAACTGGCGCGCGCCGTTCCGCTACAATCGCTGGGATGTCGGTGCCCAGCTGCGGCCGACCTATTACAGCTCGC
This sequence comes from Sphingobium sp., assembly GCA_035278405.1. GTDB lineage: Bacteria > Pseudomonadota > Alphaproteobacteria > Sphingomonadales > Sphingomonadaceae > Sphingobium. Next base: position 3,183 of record DATEJA010000174.1, read on the forward strand.
GCTATTATATCAGCGATCCCTATCGCTATCGCCTGCCGCGCCAAGGCAATCCCAACCTCCGCTGGGTGAGGCATTATAACGACGTGCTGCTGGTGAATGTGCGCAGCGGTCGGGTCATGGAAGTGCATCGCGGCTTCTTCTGGTAAGCGCGACGCCTGACCCAAAAAAAGCAGCGGCTCCGGATCCCATGATCCGGAGCCGTTCTGCTTTTTCGCTTGTGCGGCGACCCTTGCTTCCTGGCCTACCCCTTGGCCGCGCCGCTCGTCTCCGAGCGGGCGCGACCGATGACACGCGCTAGACGCGCCATCAGTCCGAAAGGGGGTGGACCATGAACGGAAACGTGCCGAGGGGCGGAATGTTCCGCACCGGACCCATTAGTGTGCCAGCGCCTCCGCGATCAGGCGGCGGCTGTTGGCGATGCCGTAGAGGGCGATGAAGCTGCCCATGCGCGGTCCCTGGTCGGCGCCCAGCAGCGTCTGGTAGAGCGCCTTGAACCAGTCCCGCAGCTCGGCAAAGCCGAAGGCTTCGTCCTTGCCGATGGCGTAGACGATATTCTGGATATCCTCCGCCGACGCGCCGTCGGACAGCGCCGCCAGCTGCTCGTCCAGTTGGCGCAGCGCGGCGGCTTCCTTCGGCTCCGGCGCGCGGCGCTTGAGCGTCGGCGCGACGAAATCGCGATGATAGGCGAGCGCATGGCCGATCAGCGCGTCCAGTTCGGGATAGCCTTGCGCGTCGGCACCCGGCACATAATTTTGCAGATAGCCCCACACCTGTTCGCGACTGGCATCGCCCATCACGCCCACCAGGTTGAGGAGCAGGCCGAAGGTCACCGGCAGTTCGCCCTGCGGCAGCTTGCCGTCATGGATGTGGTGGACCGGATTGCCCAGCTGCTGCTCGACGGCCTGCTTGGGATAATTGCCACGGAACTGCCAATATTCGTCCACCGCGCGGGGGATGACGCCCATGTGCAGCTGCTTGGCCTTTTTCGGCTCGCGATAGGCGTAGAAGGCCAGGCTCTCCTGCGGGCCATAGGTCAGCCATTGCTCCAGGCTGAGGCCATTGCCCTTGGACTTGGAGATTTTCTCGCCCTTTTCGTCGAGGAACATCTCGTAATTGAAGCCTTCGGGCGGACGAGCGCCCAGCGCGCGGCAGATCTTCGACGATTGCGTCACCGAATCGATCAGGTCCTTGCCCGCCATCTCATAATCGACGCCGAGCGCGACCCAGCGCATCGCCCAGTCGACCTTCCATTGCAGCTTGGCGCCGCCCGACAGGATCGACTGCTCTATGACCTCGCCCTCATCCTCGAAGCGCACGAGCCCGGTGTCGGCGTCCAGCACCTCGACCGGCACCTGCAGCACGATGCCGCTCTTGGGCGAAATCGGCAGCACCGGCGAATAGGTCGCCTGCCGCTCCTTGCGCAGCGTGGGCAGCATGATGTCCATGATGTCCTGATAGTGACGCAGGACATTCTTCAGCGCCTCGTCGAACCCGCCCGACCTGTAGCGGTCCGTCGCCGACACGAACTCATAGTCGAAGCCGAAACGATCGAGAAACTCGCGCAGCATCGCATTATTGTGATGCGCGAAGCTTTCGAACTTCTCGAACGGGTCAGGCACCTGCGTCAGCGGCTTGCCCAAATGTTCGGCCAGCATCGCCTGGTTGGGCACATTGTCGGGCACCTTGCGCAGCCCGTCCATGTCGTCGCTGAAGGCGATCAGCCGCGTCGGGATATCCGACAGCGCATGATAGGCGTTGCGCACCATGGTGGTGCGCAGCACTTCGTTGAAGGTGCCGATATGCGGCAGGCCCGACGGGCCGTAGCCGGTTTCGAACAGGACATGCCCCTTTTCGGGCGCGCCGCCCTGGTAGCGCTTCAGCAGCTTGCGGGCTTCTTCATAGGGCCAGGCCTTGGACGCCTGGGCGGCGGTGCGGAGGTTCTCGGACACAGTCATGATGCAAGAGCCCCTACCCAAGCAGGCGCCGAAAGGGAACGCTTTTCCTTGGTCTCCCCCGCGCCGCGAATGAGACGAGCCGCACCGGACATTTAACCTTGATTAACCCTGGCGATCTATATTTATCTGGAGCTTAGGGGCTTCATGGGGGAGCTTGGAGGCGTCAGGATGCAGATACCGCGCGGTCGCAATCGCACCAAGGTCGACATCGCCGTTACGGTGACGACCGTACTCGACAGCCTGGACGGGACGATCGTCGACCTGAGCGAAGGGGGTGCGCAGATCGCCGGCTGCACGCTTCCCACGCGCAGCCAATGCCAGATCGACGTCGACGGCTACAGCGTCTTCGGCACGGTGCAATGGTCGGAGCCCGACCGCATGGGCATCCGTTTCCCCTATGAATTGAGCGACGGTCCCTTGTTCGACCTGCTTGAAGTGGCCCGCGCGCGCATCGCGCCCGCGGCCTTGTCGGCGCGTCCCGATGCGCCTCGCGCCGCCGCCGCGCCGCCCAGGGGATTTGGCCGCCGGATCGGCTGAAGCCGTCGCATTTCAGGTTTCCCTTTTGTTCCGGTTCGCCTAAATCCGGGCGCGTGATCGACCCCGCCGCCCTGCCCGCCCTTCACGCCAGCCATGGCGGCATCTGGCTGCGTGAGGGCGAGCGGACCCAGGCGGTGGCGAAGGGCAGCGCGATCGGCTGCGCCGCCGAAACGCCGACCTTGATGCTGAACGCGCCGCTGACCGGCCAGCGCCTGGGCTATCCCGAACTGAACGGGCTCGACCTGCTCGAACTCTGGGCCTTCGTCCACCCGGCCCGCTTCCTGGTGCCCACGCCCAAGGGCCTCGCCGAAGCGCTGCGGCTGGAGCGTCCGGCGAGCGAGGCGGATATTCCCGCCCTGCTGCAGGCGGCGACGGCCGCGCTGCTGGCCACGCTCGAATCGGACGGCTGGGCCGAGCGCGAAGGCGGCTGGACCAGCGCGCAGTCGCTGCATCGGCTGCGCTGGCCCTGGGCGCCGCTGGTCGCGCCGCGCATCCCCCGCCCCCGCGAGGCGGAGCGCTGGCTCTTTTCCCGCCTGCCTGAATGGGAGGAAGCGCCGCCCCGCCCCGCGCCGCGCAGCATCGCGCTGGAGGAGGACGAGGTGCTGGCGCGCCTGGCCCAGCTCACTGGCACCGGCGCCGAAGCCCGGCCCGGCCAGCGCGCCTATGCCAGCGCCGCCGTCGAAGCCTTCCGCCCGCGCGCCCATCGCGACCAGCCCAACATGCTGCTCGCCGAAGCGGGCACCGGCATCGGCAAGACGCTGGGCTATCTCGCCCCGGCCTCGCTCTGGGCGGCGCAGGCGCAGGGCGCGGTCTGGATCTCCACCTATACCAAGGCGCTGCAGCGGCAGCTCGACCGCGAGACCCTGCGCCTCTTCCCCGATCCCGCCACGGCAGCCAAGCGCGTGGTGGTGCGCAAGGGGCGGGAAAATTATCTCTGCCTGCTGAACCTGGAAGACGCGCTGCAGGGCGGCTTTGCCGGGCGCGCGGCGATCTTGGCGCAGCTGGTCGCGCGCTGGGCCGCCTATACGAAGGACGGCGACATGGTCGGCGGCGACCTGCCCGGGTGGTTGCCGACGCTGTTCCGCCGCAACGGGTCGACCGCGCTTACCGACCGGCGGGGCGAGTGCATCTATGCCGGCTGCCCGCATTACCGCAAATGCTTCATCGAACGCTCGACCCGCGCCTCGGCCGAAGCGGACATCATCATCGCCAACCATGCGCTCGTCATGATCAACGCCGCGCGCGGGCGGGAGGCGGGGCAAAGACCGCAGCGCATCGTCTTCGACGAGGGCCATCATCTGTTCGACGCGGCCGATTCGACCTTCTCGGTCGCGCTGTCGGGACAGGAGGCGATCGAGCTGCGCCGCTGGGTGATGGGGCCCGAGGGCAATTCGCGCGGGCGGCGGCGGGGCCTCGCCGCGCGCCTCTCGGACCTCGCGAGCTATGACGAGGAAGGCGGCGAGGCCATCCGCGCCGCCGGCGACGCGGCCCGCGCCCTGCCCGCCGACGAATGGCTGAAACGCATCGTCGCGGGCGAACCGTTCGGCCCCGTCGAACAATTGCTCGCCGCCGTGCGTGGGACCGTCTACGCGCGCGCCGCCGACACGGGCGAAGCCGACGCGGGCTATGGGCTGGAAACCGAACTGGCCGAACCCGACGGCGCGCTGGTCGAAGCGGCGCAGGAAGCGGCCGTCGCGCTCGATGCGTTGCTGAAACCCCTCACCCGCCTCGCCAAGCGGCTCGAGGCGGTGGTCGAGGACGCGCCCGACTGGCTGGATGGCGCCGCGCGCGCGCGGATAGAGGGCGCGATCGCTTCGCTCGGCTGGCGGCGCGACCTGATCGCGGCCTGGCTGGCGCTGCTCGCGCGGATCGGCGGGCCGGCGGACGCCGACTATGTCGACTGGCTGACCGTCGACCGGATCGAGGGCCGCGAATATGATATCGGCATCCACCGCCACTGGCTCGACCCGACCCGTCCGCTCGCCGAAGCGGTGCTGAAGCCGGCGCAGGGCGTGCTCATCACCTCGGCGACGCTGAAGGGCGGGGGCGACTGGACCAATGCGGAAAGCCGCAGCGGGGCCACCCATCTGCCGCGCGGCGCCGAACGGTTTGAGGCGCCCAGCCCCTTCGACTATCCGGGCCGGGCCGAGGTGCTGATCGTTACCGACATCAAGCGCGGCGACATCGCCGCCATGTCCGGCGCCTATGCCCGCCTGATCGAGGCTGCCGGCGGCGGCACGCTCGGCCTCTTTACCGCAATCCGACGCCTGCGCGCCGTCCATGCGCGCATCGCCGACCGGCTCGCGCGCGCGGGGCTGCCGCTCTATGCCCAGCATGTCGATCCCATGGACACCGGCACGCTCATCGACATCTTCCGCGACGACCCGCGCGCCTCGCTGCTCGGCACCGACGCGCTGCGGGACGGCGTCGACGTGCCCGGCCATTCGCTGCGGCTGGTGGTGATGGAGGGGGTTCCCTGGTCCAAGCCCACCGTGCTCCACGCCGCGCGCCGGCTTGCCGGCGGGGGCTCGGCCTATGACGACCGGCTCATCCGCGCGCGGCTCGCCCAGGCCTTCGGCCGCCTCATTCGCCGGGCGGAGGATCGGGGCAGCTTCGTCATCCTGTCGGCCGCCATGCCCTCGCGCCTGCTCAGCGCCTTTCCGCCGGGAACCCCGATCCGCCGCCTGACATTGGACGAAGCCATTATCGCGGTCAGCGCCCATTCCCGCGCTGGCCTTGGCGAAGGCATGGCGTTAGGGCATCAGGGATTCGAATCCGGCACCCACGACCTGGAGCAAAAATGAAGCGGCTGACCCTGTTGCGCCACGCCAAGTCCGATTGGGACGATCCGGTCGCGCGCGACTTCGACCGGCCGCTCAACCGCCGAGGCGAAAAGGCGGCGCGGCTGGTCGGCCAGTTCGCCAAGGGCCGCAAGATGCAGTTCGACATGCTCATCGCCTCGCCCGCCGTGCGCGTGGTGCAGACGCTCGACACCTTCCTCGCCGGCTATGGCGAGCCGTTGGAGCCGCACTGGGACCGGCGCATCTATCTCGCCTCCGCCCCCACCCTGTTCGACGTGATCTGCGACCTGCCGGAATCGGCGAGCAGCGCGATCATGGCCGGGCACAATCCGGGGCTGGAGGAACTGATCCTCGAACTCGTGCCCGACAATGGCGCCAGCCCGCTGCGCGATGATGTGGAAGTCAAATTCCCCACCGCCAGCCTCGCCGTCATGGACCTGGCGATCGACCGCTGGGCCGACGCCGGCCCGGACATCGCCACGCTGGTCAGCTTCACCCGCCCGCGCGATCTCGACCCCGCGCTGGGGCCGGGTTCGCGCTGAGGGCGGCGATGATGGCGCTGCCGGCATGGCGACACGCGCGGCACCGTCAATCCCAAGTAGCGCGACATGCCTCGCCCCGCACGCCGGAGCGTGCTTCATCTCAATGAATCGTTCCCCGGCGAAGCCGGGGAACAGCAGTTCAGCCTGCGATATCGATGGTCTGGCTCTACCGACAGCTCCGCCAACGAACGGTCGCAAACCTATTCCCCGATCGCCCGCACCAAGGTCGCGCGGATCGCCTCCAGCCGATCCAGCAGATCGCCTTTCGGCCTCGTCCCCTCCTCGCGAGGAGCCGCCGCAGCGGCGGGCGTAGCAGGTGCCGGATCGGCCCGCCCCGCCCCGTTGGTGAGCGCCTTCTGCGCGCCACGCACGGTAAAACCCTCGACATTCAGCAACTGGTTGATGCGCCGGACCAGCGCCACGTCGGCAGGCCTGTAATAGCGGCGGTTGCCCGACCGCTGCAGCGGCCGCAACTGGGGAAAGCGGGTTTCCCAGTATCGCAATATATGCTGCGGCAGACCCAGTTCAGCCGACAGTTCGCTGATGGTCAGGAATGCGCCCTCTGCCTTGTCCATGACAGCGATGTTGCACCCAGAGGCGCGCCAAGGTCAACCATGCGAAAGAAAGGGGAAAGTTCGCGCGCCCAACCGCTCCCGGAACGCGCCACGTTGAATCCCGCGCAAGCCGCGCGCGGCTTTCAGGCTGCATCTTTTTTGCGCAGCAATTCCCATGCCCGCGCGCGACGCTCTCAGGACGCGGCGATCCGGTCCCGCATCGTCTGGCTGGCGCGGAAGGTCAGCACCCGGCGCGGTTCGATCGGCACTTCGACGCCCGTCTTGGGATTGCGGCCCATGCGCTGCGTCTTGTCGCGCAGCACGAAGGTGCCGAAGCTGGAGATCTTCACATTTTCCCCACGCTCCAGCGCGGCGGACATATGTTCCAATATGGATTCGACGAGCGCGGCCGATTCCGCGCGGGAGAGGCCAATATGCCGATTCACGCTCTCCGCAAGATCGGCGCGCGTCAGGGTGCTAGTGCCAGTCATCGAACGTCCCCACCTCATCCGCCGGGTCCAATGCGGATGACAATGGTAAATTGTGCGACAACCTGAGCGATTCGGCAAGATGACAAGCCGAAAATTCGCAAGAAATTCGGGGGGATGGGTCGTCAGACCCGCAGGACGCAGGCGCCCCAGGTAAAGCCGCCGCCCATCGCTTCCAGCACCAGCAGATCGCCCGGCTGGATGCGCCCGTCGCGCATCGCCAGGTCAAGCGCCAATGGCACCGAAGCGGCGGAAGTATTGGCGTGGCGATCCACGGTCATGACCACCTTTTCCGGCGACAGCTTCAGCTTGCGCGCCGTGGCGTCCAGGATGCGGGCATTGGCCTGGTGCGGGATCAGCCAGTCGATGTCGGTCGGGACCAGGTCCGCCATCGCCATGACTTCAGTGAGGACCGAGGCGAGGTTCACCACGGCATGGCGGAAGACTTCCTGCCCCTTCATCCGCAGCTTGCCCACGGTCTTCGTCGTCGACGGGCCGCCGTCCACATAGAGAAGCTGATTGTGGCGCCCGTCGGCATGCAGCTTGGACGCCAATATGCCGCGCTGGCCGTCCGCGCTCTCCTCCGCACCCAACACGATCGCGCCCGCGCCGTCGCCGAACAGGACGCAGGTGGTGCGGTCTTCCCAGTCCAGGATGCGGCTGAAGGTTTCCGATCCGATCACCAGCGCGCGATGGGCCGCGCCCGACCGGATCATGCTGTCCGCCACGGTCACGGCATAGAGGAAGCCCGAACAGACCGCCGCCACGTCGAAGGCGACGCAATCGTTGATCCCCAGGGCCGCCTGCACCAGCGTGGCGCTCGCCGGGAAGGTCTGGTCGGGCGTCGCGGTCGCCAGGATGATGAGGTCGATGTCCTGGGGCTCCAGGCCCGCCGCGTCCAGGGCGGCCCGCGCGGCGTCGGTGCCGAGGCTGGCGGTGGTTTCGCCTTCGCCGGCGATATGGCGGTTGCGGATGCCCGTGCGCTCGACGATCCATTCGTCGCTCGTGTCGACGGTCTGCGCCAATTCGGCGTTGCTGACGGCCCGAACCGGCAGGGCGGAACCCGTGCCCAGGAGAACGGATCTGCGGATCACTTTGCGGCCAGCTCCTGTTTCGACGCTGCCGCCTTCAGCGAGGCGATGCCCGCCATGTCGGCCGCGATGCGCCGCGTGATATCTTCTTCCAGCAGGCGCGCGGCGACATGCACCGCATTGGCGACGCCCTTGTCGTTGGCGCTGCCATGGCTCTTCACCACGACGCCGTTCAGGCCCAGGAAGACCGCGCCATTATGATTGTTGGGGTCGAGATGATGCTTCAGCAGATGCATCGCCGGCTTGGAAATGAGAAAGCCGATCTTCGATCGGATCGAGCTGGTAAAGGCGGTGCGCAACAGGTCGGTGACGAAGCGCGCCGTGCCCTCCGCCGTCTTGAGCGCGACATTGCCTGAAAAACCGTCGCTGACGATGACGTCGGCGTCGCCCCGGCCGATCTTGTCGCCCTCGGTGAAGCCATCGAAGGACAAGGGCAGGCTGGTCGCGGCGCGCAGCACGGCGGCGGCGTCGCGAATCTCTTCCGTGCCCTTCATCTCTTCGGTGCCGATGTTCATGAGGCGCACGCGCGGGCGCTCCAGGTCGAAGGCGATGCGGGCATAGGCTGCCCCCATCACCGCGAACTGGACGAGGTTGCGCGCGTCACATTCGGTATTGGCGCCCAGGTCGAGCATGACCACGTCATTGGCGCCCAGCGTCGGCAGCAGCGCGGCGAGCGCAGGGCGATCGACGCCGGGCATAGTGCGTAGCGCCAGCTTCGCCATCGCCATCAGCGCGCCGGTATTGCCCGACGACACCGCCGCACCGGCCTCGCCCGCCTTCACGGCGGCGATGGCCATGCTCATGGAGCTGGCCTTCTTGCGGATCGCCACGCTGGGCTTGTCGCCGGCACCCACCACATCCTGCGCGTGCACCACTTCGGATGCGGCCCGCAGATTGGGATGGTGGTCGAGCGCGGCCTTGATCCGCGTCTCGTCGCCGAAAAGGGTGAAGCGCAGCCCTTCATGACGGTGACGGGCGAGCGCTACGCCCGCCATCATCACGCGCACGCCTTCATCCCCGCCCATCGCGTCGATTGCGATTCGCGGTTGGCTGGACACTTCAGGACACCTTTGCAGGAGAGAGTGTGTCGTCAGGCCCCGACGGCAACGATTTCACGGCCGTTATAATGGCCGCAGGCGTCGCACAGATTGTGCGGGCGCTTGAGTTCACCGCAGTTCGAACATTCCTGATAGGCCTCGACGCGCAGCGCGTCGTGGCTGCGGCGCATGCCGCGACGGGAAGGAGACGTTTTCCTCTTGGGGACAGCCATGTCGGCACCTTATTCCATAAGTAGATCTGGTTATGCGACTGGCCAGTATCCGATGGATGCGGACGCCACAGGCGCCGCAGACCCATGCGGCCCGGGTGATCGCGAAGCCATGCGCCTATAGCGTTTTTTGTTCCGGGCGCAAGTCCTTCCTTGCCCCTGTCCGCACCCCGCTTATGGTGCCGGCGACCGGAAAAGGGGGAGAAAGCCGCGATGTTGTTGCCGATCACGCTGACTCTGGCTGCCGCCTGCGCCTTGCTGAACCTCTGGCTCGCCTTCCGCTGCGCCCGGATTCGGGTGGGCAGCAAGGCGCTGCATGGCGATGGCGGCAACCCGCTGCTGGCGCGGCGGATGCGGGCCCATGCGAATTTCGTCGAATATACCCCGATCATGCTCATCCTCTTCGCCCTCATCGAGCTGGCGATCGGCTCACCCGCCTGGCTATGGGCCGGCGCGCTGGCCTATCTGCTCGCGCGGGTCGCCCATGGCCATGGCATGGATGCGGACCATCCGACGATCTGGCGCGCGGGCGGCGCCTTGGTCACCTGGGCGCTGATGGCAACGCTGGCCTTCATCGCGCTCCATGCCGCCTACAGCGCCACGCGCGCCGTCCCCGCCCCGCCCGACCTTGCCTCGCGGACCTGAACGAACCGGCCTGAGGGAATCGGCCGTTCGGTTTACCCGTTCCCCGGAGCTACCCGAGCACCGCGTCGCCGACAAAGGGGTTGGTGCGGCGCTCGTGCGCGAAGTTGCTCATCGGGCCATGGCCGGGCACGAAGGCCGTGTCGCCGCCGAGCGGCCACAGCTTCCCGGTGATCGCGTCGATCAGGTCCTGATGGTTGCCCATCGGAAAGTCGGTGCGGCCGATCGATCCCTGGAACAGCACGTCGCCGACGATGGCGAGCTTGCTCGGCGCATGGTGGAAGACGACATGGCCGGGCGTGTGGCCGGGGCAATGGTAGACGTCCAACTCCAGCTCGCCCACCGTCACCTTGTCGCCATCAAGGAGCCAGCGATCAGGCTCGAACACCTGGCCGTTGACGCCATAGCGCCGCCCGTCCTCGCCCAGCTGGCTGATCCAGAAGCGGTCCGCCTCATGCGGCCCCTCGATCGGCACGCCCAGCTCCTTCGCCAGGATGCCCGCCTCGCCGCAATGGTCGATATGGCCGTGCGTCACCAATATCTTCTCGATCGTGACGCCTTGCTGCTCGGCCGCCGCCTTCAGCCGGGGCAAGTCGCCGCCCGGATCGACGAAGGCGCCGCGATTGGTTGCGGTGCACCAGAAGAGGGTGCAATTCTGCTGGAGCGGCGTCACCGGAATCAGCGCGGCTTTGAGCGGAGGCATGGTCATGCCGACGATGTGGCGAAGTGGGCGCGCGGACGCAAGGGGCAGGCTGATAAGGCCCTTAGAGCAACAACCGTTCGCTTCGAGCGAAGTCGAGAAGCCGTTGCGCTGTCGTATCTCGACTTCGCTCGATACGAATGGTGATGCGATGGCTGGGCTGAAACTGACCCTAGCCCGCCTCCTCCATCGCCAACGGCTCCGCCAGGCTGATGCTGTCGAGCACCTTGGCCGTCTCATCCCGCACGCGCAGCATCACGCGATGCAGCCGACATTCCGATTCGGGCAGGCAGTTGGTGCAGCTTTCATGCGCGAAGCGGCTGGCGCAGGGCGTCAGCGCCAGCGATCCGCGCGTCAGCCGGACGATGTCGCCATAGCTGATGTCGACCGGCGCCAGCGCCAGCCAATAGCCCCCGTCCCGTCCGCGCTGGGTCGCGACCAGCCCCTCGCGCGACAGTTCGGACAGGATCACCGTCAGGAACTTGGCGGGGATATTCTGCCGCGTCGCGATCTCGTTCAGCGGGACGGGCCCTTGGCGGTAGCGGTCGGCGAGATGCTGAAGGGCGCGGATGGCGTAACGGGTCTTCTGCGAAAGCATGAACCCGTTATTCGCCTGGCCGGCTCATTTGACAAGCGCTTGCTGCGCCCTCAGGCCGCCTTCGCCAGCGCCTCTTCATAGGTCGTCGCCTTGAAGCCGACGATGGTGCGGCCGCCCACATCCAGGATCGGCCGCTTGATCATCGACGGGTTGCTCATCATCAGCAGGATCGCCTTGTCCGCGTCGATATGCGCCTTGTCGCCCGCGTCCAGCGCCTTGAAGGTCGTGCCGGAGCGGTTGAGGATGGTTTCCCATCCATGCTCCATCACCCATTCCTCCAGCTTGGCTTTCTCCACGCCCGACACCTTATAGTCGTGGAAGCTGTAGGCGACCCGCTCATTGTCCAGGAAATTGCGTGCCTTCTTGATCGTGTCGCAATTCTTGATGCCATACATGGTGATCATGGCAGCTCAGCCCTTGAACGCGGTGAGTTCGACTTCGACCTTCATCTCCGGCTTGATGAGGCCGGTAACGATGCAGCTGGCCGCCGGGCGGATCTCGCCGAAGACGGGCGCGGTCGCCTGGCCGATCTCGTCCCAATAGGCGGGGTCGGTGATATAATAGGTGACGCGCACCGTGTCGGCGAAGGAAAAGCCCGCTTCCTCCAGCGCCTTGCCGATGACTTTCAGCGCATTGGCGGTCTGGTCGACGACGCTTTCGGGCATCGTCTTCGTCTCGGGATCGGTGCCGGTGGTGCCGGCGACGAAGCACCAGTCGCCCTGGACGACGGCGCGCGAATAGCCGACCTGCGCCTCGAATGGCGAGCCTGACGAAATCAGTTTGCGGGACATGGGGGAATTCCTTGAAAAGCCAAGCGGGAAAGGGATTGCGGCGGCTCTTGCCCCCTCCCGCCGCCGCTGTCCAGCGCCTTTTGGCCGCTCGGGCGACGCCCAAGGAACGGCCGGCGGGGCTCGCCCGTTGGAGGGGCAAAGGAGACTTGCCATGGACGACAGCAACCGGGACCGCCTCCCCGACCTGGACGAGGATAATAGCGAGCAACGCGACACCGGCGCCCAGGCGCAGGACGTGGCCGACGACGCCCGCGTCCGCTCCACCGACCTTTCGGAGGACAGCGAGCGCGGCGGCCGGCCCAACCCGGCGCAGATCATCCCCGACGACACGCCCGACCTGGTCGAGCGGATGGAGGAAATGAACCGTTCCGGACGGATCGACAATGACGCCTTCGCCGGCGAACCGCAGATGGACGATGAAGAGGATTTGCTCGGCCCCACGGAGGACGAAGAGTAGATCCTCCTGTAACGCCGTGTTCCTGCGAAGGCAGGAACCCAGTCCCGCCGCCAGACCGGCTTGCGATACCTCCTCCCGGCGGAAAACCCACCGCGAGCCCTCTGACGCCAGAGTGGAGATGATCCGGACCAGCTTCCCCGCGCCCGCGCGGGCGCGCAACCTATGGTCGAGGGATGCTTATCCCCGCCCGCTTCCTGCTGCCGCTGCTCCTGCTGGCCGTGCCTTTCCCCGCCACGTCCGCCGACGCCTCCGCCCCCCGCTTCGGCTTCTGCCACAAGGGGGGCGGCAGGGACTGCGTGGTCGATGGCGACACATTCTGGATCGACGGGACGAAGATCCGGATCGCCGATATCGACACGCCAGAAACCCATGGCCCCCGCTGCCTGGCGGAGGGCGAGTTGGGCGCGCGGGCGACCCGGCGGCTCCAGGCGGTGCTCAACGCCGGCGCCTTTTCGCTGGAGCCGGTGAGGCGCGAGCGCGACCGTTATGGCCGCACCCTACGTCTCGTCATGCGCAACGGCCGATCGGTCGGCGCCATCCTGGTCGCCGAAGGTCTGGCGCGCCCCTGGACCGGA
>DATEJA010000175.1:0-10962 GCA_035278405.1 Sphingobium sp.
AAGTTCGCGGCCCGCGCCGCGGCGGCGGAAGAAATTGAGGGCGAACGCGGCGTTGTGGTCAACACCGCGTCGGTGGCCGCCTATGAAGGGCAGATCGGCCAGGCGGCCTATTCCTCGTCCAAGGGCGGCGTGGTGGGCATGACCCTGCCGGTCGCGCGCGACCTGGCCCAGCACAAGATCCGCGTGATGACGATCGCCCCCGGCATCTTCCTGACGCCGATGCTGGAATCCTTCCCGCAGCATGTGCAGGACGCGCTGGGCGCGCAGGTGCCGCACCCGAGCCGTCTCGGCAAGCCGGCCGAATATGCGCAGCTGGTCGAATCGATCATCCGCAACCCGATGCTGAACGGCGATGTCATCCGACTGGACGGCGCCATCCGCATGGCCCCGCGCTGAGCATGGCTGAGCTGGCGACCGACGCAGACGGCATCCGCCTGACGATCGAGGACGGGGTTGCGCGCATCACGCTGAACCGGCCCGATGCGGGCAATGCGATCGACCTGCCGCTGGCGCGCGCCCTTCTGGCGACGGCGATCCGGTGCGAGAATGACGCGGCGGTGCGCTGCATCCTGCTGACCGGCGAGGGACGGCTGTTCTGCGCGGGTGGCGACGTCAAGCTGCTGAGCGGGGCGGGTCCGGAGCGGCCCGCTGTGCTCAGCGAGTTGATCGCCACGCTCCACGCCGCCGTGCAGCGGCTGATGCGCGCGCCCAAGCCGCTGGTGACGCTGGTGAACGGCCCGGCGGCGGGCGCGGGCTTCAGCCTGGCGGTGTTGGGCGACCTGGTGCTGGCGGGACGCTCGGCCCATTTCACGGGGGCCTATGGCGCGATCGGCCTCACCGCCGATGGCGGGCTCAGCTGGCTCTTGCCCCGGCTGGTGGGATTGCGCCGGGCCCAGGACATCGTCCTCACCAACCGGCGCGTGTCCGCCGACGAAGCGCAGGCGATCGGCCTGGTGACGCGCACGGTTGATGACGATGCGCTGGCGGAGGAGGGCATGGCCCTCGCTCGCCAGCTTGCCGATGGCCCGACCCAGGCACTGGCCTCGGCCCGCGCGCTGTTGCAGGACAGCCTGGAAACGGGCTTTGAAATCCAGCTGGATCGCGAATTGCGCTCCATGATCGCGGCCGGTGCTGGGCCCGAAAGCGAAGAGGGCCTGTCGGCGCTCCTCGCTCGCCGCAAACCCGAATTTCGAAGGAAATGACCATGGCAGAAGCTTATATCGTCGAAGCCGTCCGGACCGCCGGCGGCCGCCGCAAAGGCGCGCTCGCCGGCGTCCATCCCGCTGATCTGGGCGGGGTCGTGCTCAACGGCCTGGTCGACCGCACCGGCATCGATCCCGCCGCGATCGACGATGTGATCGCCGGCTGCGTCAGCCAGGGGGGCGAACAGGCGTTCGCGCTGGCCCGCAATCTGGTGCTCGCTTCCCGCCTGCCCGACAGCGTGCCTGCCGTGACCATCGACCGCCAGTGCGGATCCTCGCAGCAGGCGCTTCACTTCGCCGCGCAGGCGGTGATGTCGGGCACCCAGGACATGGTGGTCGCCGCCGGCGTCGAGAGCATGACGCGCGTGCCGATGGGGTCCAACTATAATCTCCATCGCCAGGCCGGCATCGGCGAGGGCCCGTGGAGCAAGGCGATCCTGCAACGCTATGGCGTCGCGGAATTCAGCCAGTTTCACGGCGCGCAGGCGATCGCCGACAAATATGGCCTCAGCCGCGAGATGATGGACGCCTATGCGCTGGAAAGCCACCGGCGCGCGGCCGCCGCGATCGAGCGGGGCGACTTCGTCCAGGAAATCGTACCGGTCCAGACCGAACAAGGCCTGTTCGCGCAGGATGAGGGCGTGCGCTTCGACGCCTCGCTCGAAGCGATGGCGGGCGTGAAGCCGATCGAGGAAGGCGGAACGATCACGGCCGCCAATGCCAGTCAGATGACCGACGGCGCATCGGCCTCGCTGGTGGTCGGGGAAAAGGCGCTGAAGGATCATGGCCTGACGCCGATCGCGCGCATCCACAGCCTGTCGGTCAGCGCCGGCGATCCCGTCATCATGCTGGAAGAACCGATCCCCGCCACCCGCAAGGCGCTGGCCCGCGCGGGCATGCGGCTGGAGGATATCGACCTGTTCGAGGTCAACGAAGCCTTCGCCGCCATTCCGATGGCCTGGATGCAGGCGCTGGAGGTCGATCCGGCGAAGGTCAACGTCAATGGCGGGGCGATCGCGCTCGGCCATCCGCTCGGCGCTTCAGGCACCAAGCTGATGGCGACGCTGGTCCATGCGTTGCGGGCGCGGGGCAAGCGCTGGGGCCTGCAGACGATGTGCGAAGGCGGCGGCATCGCCAACGTCACCATCGTCGAAGCGCTGTAACGCGCCACGAACCTGACGAGAGGAGGGGCGAGGGGTGCCTGGGCACCCTTCGCCCTTCATCGTTGCGGCAGGGCGAAGGCCATCACATAATCGCCCTTCGTCGTCCCCAGCATATGATGGCCGCCCGCCGCGATCACGATATATTGGCGGCCGCTCCTGCCCGACACATAGCTGATCGGCGCCGCCTGGCCGCCCGCCGGTAGCCGCATCCGCCACAGTTCCGCGCCCGTCCGCACGTCGAAGGCGCGCAGATAATCGTCCACCGCCGCGCCGATGAACAGCAGCCCGCCGCCGGTCGCCACCGACCCGCCGATATTGGGCGCGCCGGGCACCGCGATGCCGAGCGGCGCCATGTCGCGGCTGGTGCCGAAGGGATGCTGCCACTTGATCCGCCGCGCCTGGAGGTCGATCGCGGTCAGCATGCCCCAGGGCGGCGCGTTGCAGGGGATGCCGAGCGGCGAGATCATCACCTGAGGGTCGGCCGCATAAGGCGTGCCGGTCTGCGGTGAGAAGAACAGGTTCGACGGCGGCCCGTCCTTGGCCAGTTCGGTCCGCCCGATCAGCCGCACGATCGTCGCCATCTGCGCGGAATTCACGAACATCGTCCGGCCATGATCGCCGATCGACACGCTGCCCCAGTCCATCGCGCCCAGATTGGCCGGATATTGCACCGTGCGCACGGTGGCGGGCGGCGTGAAGCGCCCTTCATTGCGGGCCGAGCGGAACCAGATGCGGCAGACCAGCTGGTCGAGCGGCGTCGCCCCCCACATGTCGCTTTCGCGCAGCATCGTCTTGGTGAGCGGGGAGGGGAAGCCGATCGAGGCGGGCTGCGTGGCGGAATAGCGTTCCTCGGGGATCGTCCCCCTGGGCACGGGCCGTTCGGCCACCGGCGTCAGTGGCTTGCCGGTCCGCCGGTCGAGGATGAAGATCTCCCCCTGCTTGGTCGGCTGGGCGAGCGCCGGCACCGTCCGGCCATCGGGCATGGGCATGTCGAACAGCACCGGCTGCGACCCGATGTCATAGTCCCACAGGTCGTGGTGGACGGTCTGGAAATGCCAGCGCCGCCGCCCCGTCCGGATGTCGAGCGCGACGACGGAGCTGGAATAGCGATCCTCCTCGCGGCTGCGATGCATGCCCACATAATCCGGCGTCGCATTGCCCGTCGGCAGATAGACGAGCCCCAGCTGCGGGTCGGCGCTCATCACCGACCAGACATTGGGGGAGCCGCGCGTATAGACCTGGCCGGGCGGGGGCAGGCGGTTTTCGTCGCGCGCGCCCGAATCCCAGCTCCACAGCAGCTTGCCCGTGACCACCTCATAGCCGCGCACCACGCCCGAAGGGACGTCGGTCTGCACCCCGTCCATCACGAAGCCGCCCACCACCGCGACGCCGTTCGCGACCGCCGGGGGCGAGGTGACGGTATAGAAGCCGCCCTGCAACACGCCCATGCCGTCGCGCAATTGCACTTCGCCGTTGCGGCCGAAGCCGGCGCAGGGCTGGCCCGTCAGCGCATCCAGGGCGATCAGGCGGGCGTCGAGCGTGCCCTGGATGATCCGCTTGGCGCAGGGGCCCTGGCCCTGGCCGGTATCGGCATAGGACACGCCCCGGCAGGCCAGGTTGACGACGCCGGTCTGGTCGATGCGCGGGTCGTGGCGCCAGCGCAGCTTGCCCGTGTCGGCGTCGATCGCGAAGACGATGTCATGCTGGCTGCAGACATAGACCAGGTTGCCGACCTGGAGCGGCGTCGCTTGGAAGGAGTGCGGCGCCTTCGGGAAGCGGGGATAGGCGCCGGGCATGTCGCCGGTGCGGAACGACCAGGCGAGCCGGAGCGATCCGACATTGTCCGGCCGGATCTGCGCGGCCGGGGAAAAGCGCATGCCGCCGGGCGATTGGCCGAAGGCCGGCCAATCCTGCGCGGCGGCGGCCGCCACCGGCCCGCCAGATTGACCGCCGACAACCGTCGGCAAGCGCGTGATGCCGACGAAGAGTAGAGCGAGCGCGATCGCGCTCAGCGCCGCGCCCGACCAGCCGAGCCTCCGGTGGCCGCTGACGAAACACCAGCGAACCGCCGCGATCGCGGCGAACACCGCCGGGCCAGCGACGCGCGGCAGCAACGGCCAGAAATCCGGGCCGACTTCGCCCAGCGCCCACAGGCAGGTCGCGGCGAACACCGCCATGTAGAGCAGGAAGGCGACCCGCTCCCGGCCGGAAAAATAACAGGCCGCCACGGCCAGGCATCCGACGCCGCACAGCAGATAGTAAGGCGAGCCGCCGAGCCACGCGAGCCAGGCCCCGCCCGCGCCGAGCCACAGGCCGATGAAGGCGAAGCAGGCGCCGATAGCCCAGGCGCCCCAATGCCCCGACATTTTCCGGCCGACCGCGCGCTCGTCCATGGCAAGCTCTCCCTTATATCCCTTGCGCGACATGGCTCCGCGCGAAAACGGTTTTAATTTGATATCATATTCAGTATCGCTGCCTAGAGGCCCGGCATCGCCAAGTCCAGCGCAAACAGGCGCCCCCCCTCCAGCGGCAGGGGATGAGGAAAGAGGAAGAAGGAACAGCCATGAAAGTCGTCGAAATTTCGCAATCCGCTCCGCACGGCAATCTGCGCATGGCCGAGCGTGCCGATCCCGCAGCCCCGGGTCGCGGGGAGATCAAGGTGCGCCTGCGCGCCTCATCGCTCAATTTCCACGATTATGGCGTCGTCTCGTTGATGGGCGGCCGGTCCGCTGACGGGCTGATCCCGCTGTCCGATGGCGCCGGCGAAGTGCTGGAAGTCGGCGAGGGCGTGGATGATTTCGCGGTCGGTGACCTCGTCATTTCCACCTTCTTCCCGACCCCGCCCAAGGAGGGTGATTTCCCGGTCGCGATGGCCGGCGTGCCGGGCGACGGCATAGACGGATTCGCCCGCGAACTGGTCACGGCGCCCGCCAGTGGCTTCACCCGCGCGCCGGCGGGATGGACCGCCGCCGAAGCGGCCACCGTGCCCTGTGCCGGGCTCACCGCCTGGCGCGCGCTGTTCGTCGATGGCGGCCTGGTCCCGGGCCGCACCGTGCTGGTGCAGGGAACCGGGGGCGTGTCCATCTACGCCCTGCAACTGGCGAAGGCCGCCGGATGCTCGGTGATCGCGACCTCATCCTCGCCGGAAAAGATGGAGCGGCTGAAGGCGCTCGGCGCCGATCATGTGATCAACTATCGCGAAACCCCGGAATGGGGCGCGGCGGCGCGGGCGCTGACCGGGGGGCGAGGCGTCGACCATGTGGTGGAAATCGGCGGCGCCGGCACCCTGCCGCAATCGCTGATCGCCTGCGCGCCGCGCGGCCATATCGCCCTGATCGGCAGCCTGGCGGGCTATTCGGGCGAATTGCCGACCATCATGCTGGTCGGGCGGCAGATCCGGATGCAGGGCCTGCTGGTCGGCACGCCCGATCAGCAGCGGGACCTGATCGCCGCGCTCGAAACCAACGGGATCAGGCCGGTCATCGACAGTCATTTCCCGCTTGATCGGCTCGCCGATGCCTTCGACCATCAATTGTCGGGCAAGCATTTCGGCAAGATCGCGATCGACATCTGAAGCGGGACAGGGTCTGCCCCCCTCCGCTCGGCTCGACATCTTCGAGGCGAGGGGCAGGGGGCGTCCCTTATCGTCCGTCAGGGTTCCAGCAGCAGCGTCCGCAACTCGGCCCGCGCCGCCGCGTCGATGCCCAGCACATCGGCCAGATAGGCGTCGATCCCGCCATGATCGATGTCCAGCTGATCATAAAGCGCGTGCAGATAGGCGGCATCGGCGGCCTTCAGCGCATTGATGACCTCTGCCGAAGCCTTCACCCCATGGCCTTGTGAAATCCGCACCTGGCTCAGCAGCCAGTCCCAATCGGCATGGCTGTTGGTCAGCAGATAATCCTGGACGATGTTGTCGCGGCCGACGCCGAGTGCCGTCAGGATCAACGCCGCGCCGACGCCAGTCCGGTCCTTGCCCGCCGCGCAGTTGATGACGATCGGCACGCGGCCCTTCAGCAACAGCTGGAACATGGCGCGGTAGGATTCGGCATGGTCGATATGCAGGGTGCGATAGAGGCGCTCCATCGCCTGCCGCATATCCTCCGGCGTCGAACGATCCTCGCGCAGCATCTCGCCCAGCATGCCGCTGGTTTCCATATAGTCGCGGCAATAATAGTCGACATCCTCATCGTGCCACAGCGTCGGCTCCAGCTGCCTTTCGCTCTCTCGCCGGAAATCGCAGATCGACCGGATGCCGATGCTGCGCAGATGGGCCGCGTCTTCCTTGCTCAACAGCGTCATGGTTCCCGAACGGAACAGCATGCCGCGCCGCACGGTGCGGCCATCCATCGTTTCATAACCACCAAAATCGCGCAGGTTGAACGCGCCGGTCAGCGGCAACCGCCGGCCATCGTCATCCGTCCGTGAAGTCATGTCATTCCTTTCCATCGGAATCCCGTCGGTCGCATCAAGGCCAGGCCGCAAAGGGGCAGGCGCGACGTCGCACATCCAGGGTGCAGCTTTAAGGGGATAGGGACAAGCGGGCCGTAAGCGCAAGAGGTAAAGAAAGGTCGATAATAAGGATTATGTTAAATGGTGGAACGGTTGGCCGGTGGGGCCTTGGCTTTAACCCTCCGTTTGCTCTAAACGAACGGAGGTGGAGCGAGCCGACGGAAGCTGAAAATCCTGTTTCAGCCGCGCCGAGGGCTCAAGGCAGGTCCAGCCGATACACCCGCCGCGCGGTTTCGAGGAACAGCGCGGCCTTCTCATCGGCGGATGCACCCTGGCTCAGCCGCTTGAACGCGTTCCACAGCGTCGCATAGCTGGCCGATCCCATGTCCGGCGGAAAATTGGATTCGAACATGCAGCGATCTGCGCCAAACAGCTCGACGCAGCTTTCGACATAAGGCCGCCACTGTTCGGCCAGCGCCATCGAACCATAGCGCGGCTCGGCGAGCAGCGAAGGGAAATTGGCGAAGGAATAGCCCAGGCCACCGATCTTCACGACCACATTGGGACAGGTCGCCAGTTCGGCCATGTTGCGCCGCCAGATCGGGAAGCGTTCCTCCCGCTTGCCTTCATAGCGGCCGAGGCCCACCGGGCCGCCGGCATGGTCCAGCACGATCGTCGTCCCGGGAAAGGCGCGCGCCAGATCGATCACGTCGGGCAGCTGTGGTTCGATGACGAAGGCGTCGAACATCAGCCCCATGGGGGCAAGCTGCGCAAAGCCGCGCCGGAAATCCTCGCGCAGGTAAAGCCCGGTCTGCGACGGATGGGGCCAGGTGACCCATGGGTCTTCATCGGCCGCGCCCATATGGCGGATGCCGCGAAAGCGGCCGCCGCCCGCGGCGATATGCGCATCCAGAACCGGCGTGACCCGCTCGCCCAGCGTCAGATCGGCATAGCCGACGATGCCCGCGCAGGCGCGGATCGGGCCATAGATGCCGCTTGCCGTCATGGCGGCGATGCCGTTCACGACTTCTGTCTCGCCGACATAGCGCATCTCGGGCGGGCCGTCCGCGCGGGCGAAGGCCTTGCACTCCATATAGACGGTGGCGATGATATTATGACCGCTGTGCGTGTCGGCCAGCAACTGCTCCAGCAGGTAGAGCCGCGCCGGCCAGACGGACAGCGCCGCCGGATGCTTGTCGGCGCCCGGCGGCGGCTTGATCGCGCGCATGTCCCAGAGATGATGATGCGCGTCGATGATCGGCAGTTCGGGCTCGATGATCTCTTCGATCAGGGCCGCGTCGCGCGCGGGCGCACCGGCTGATTGTCCGCTCATCCCCTCTCCTTTTCCTTGTCGGTGCCGTCCAGGGCGAAGCGCTCGAAATAAACGAGCCTTGCCCTGGCGGCCTTTACGACTTGTGCCTTGTCATCGGCAGGAAAGGCAAGGCCCTCTTTGCCCGGTTCAGGGCCGCTCGATCAGCCAGCTGTCCGACAGGGACTGGGCGAGCCAGTGGACCAGCGCGGCGTTCACCTCGACCGGCTTTTCCTGCTGGACCCAGTGACCGGCGCGGACGACATATTCCGACAGGTTGGAACAGGCGGCGCGCATCGGCTCCGCCATCGGCGATCCGATGGTGGCGCAGGACATGTCGTAGAGCGCGTGGACGAAGCCGACCGGCATGTCGAGCTTGCCGCCGTTCACGGACCGGGCGGCATAGGCTTCGTTCGCCTGGTTGTTGCGGTAGAAATTGTTGGGCCGGGCGAACCCGTTGCGCTGGAAGCTGGAAACGAAGGCGCGGTAGGATTCCTGGTCCAGGACGTCCGGATCGGCGGCCAGATCGCGCGTATGCTCCAGCACGGGGCCCCAGCCGGTCGGCGCCTTCACCATCGCGGCGCCGGACGGTTTGCCCAGATGCGCGGGGTCGCCTTTGCGGAAGATCATCCGGGTCGAATGGTCGACATCCGCGTCAAGCGCGGCGTCCGTCTCCTCGGCATGGTCGACATGATGCTTCCAATAGGCCCATTGGCCCTGCGGATAGCTGTCTTCCGGATAGACGTCGCGGTCGACCAGGGCGACCATATTGTCCAGCGTGAAACCGCCCGGCACATAGGGAACGCACAGGTTGGCGACGGCGATGCAGGCTTCGGGATGATGGCTGGCCAGCGCCCACACGGCGGCGGCGCCGGCATCATGGCCGATCCAGATCGCCTTGTCGCAGCCGATGCCCGCCAGCAGTTCCAGCAGGTCGCCGACATTCTGCTCCATGGTATAATCTTCACAGCGCGGATGGGATGTCGATCGTCCATAGCCGCGCATGTCTGGCGCGATCACGCGGAACCCCAGTTCGGCGAGGACCGGGATCTGATGGCGCCAGCTGATCGCCAGTTCGGGCCAGCCATGCACCAGGATGATGGGCGTGCCGTCCTTGGGGCCGGACTCATGGTAGAAGGTCGTATGTCGTTCGGTGACGACGGTGCCGTCAAGGATGGGATAGGGCATGAAAAACTCCTGCTCGATGAGAATGGGCGGGCATGGGCGGCGCGACGGCGCATGAGGGGCAAGAACGTCGCGCCGGCCCTTGGACCCGGGGCGCGCGCTGCATCGATATCGCCTGGCACCACCTGCTCTCCTGCGCGGACTCGGTCGGCCGCCTCCTGCCTTGCCGGAGTATCTTTACGACATTCTGTCGTCAAGGTGGGGCGAACTTGTGTCGCTCTTATCTTCTCACCATGTCATTCATGACAAAGTCGAATCAAACCCGAAAGGAAGGGCTGTTGAATTCGGATATCCTCTATCCGCCCCTCGAAATCCCCCAGGCCGGAAACGGCCAGGCGGTCGCCATCGCGGACGGAGTCCATTGGCTGCGGATGCCGATGGTCGGCAGCATCGAAGCCATCAATCTCTGGGCGCTGGCCGACGGGGACGGCTGGACGATCGTCGACACGGGCCTGCGCACCGCCGAAACGGCGGCGGCCTGGCGCCAGGCTTTCACGGCGACCCTGGAAGGCCGGCCGATCCGCCGCATCATCGTCACGCATCTCCACCCCGATCATAGCGGCATGGCCGGCTGGCTGGCGCAGAAGCACCCCGCCCGCCTGTGGATGAGCCGGCTGGAATATATGACCCTGCGCGTTCTCGCCGGCGATACCGGCCAGGAAGCGCCGGAAGAGGCGATTCGCTTCTATCGCACGGCGGGCTGGGAAGAGGACGCGCTCGACCATTATCGCGCCCGGTTCGGCGAGTTCGGCAAGCGGCTCTATCCCCTGCCGCGCAACTTCCGCGCGCTCGACGACGGCCAGAGGCTGGAGATTGGCGGCCGGACGTGGGAGGTCGTCATCGGGTCGGGCCATTCGCCCGAACATGCCCTGCTCCATTGCGCGGAAGCGGGGCTGCTGATCTCGGGCGACCAGGTGCTGCCGGCGATTTCCTCCAACGTATCGGTGCAGCCGCTCGAACCGGACGCCGACCCGCTGACTGACTGGCTGCGCTCGCTGGCCGCCATCCGCGACCGGGTGCCGGACGATGTGCTGGTGCTGCCGGCGCATGGCAAGCCTTTCCGTGGCCTGCATGCCCGTATCGCGGCGCTGATCGACGGACATGAAAGGGGCCTGGAACGGCTGCACGCGCTTCTCGACAGCCCGCGGCGGGCGATCGACGTCTTCCCTGCCCTGTTCAAGCGCCAGATCGACGAGTCAGTGCTGGGCATGGCGACGGGGGAGAGCCTGGCCCATCTCGCCTGCCTGCGCACGCGCGGGCTGGCGACCAACGCGCCCGACCAGACGGGCGTCATGTGGTGGCGCGCCGTCGCCTAGCACGCCGGCCGAAAGAAAAGAGGGCCGCACGATCGCGCGGCCCTCTTTTTGGTTTGCGATCAGAACTGGAATTCGGCGCGAACACCGTAGGTGCGCGGTTCGGCATAGGAAACCGCGTCGGCAAAGTCGGTGATCAGCGCGCCGGCCAGATAATCCTTGTCCGTCAGATTCTTGCCCCACAGCACGAAGTTCACACCGTTCAGAGCCGCCGGAGCGAAGGACAATTGCGCGTCCACCGTCGCATAGGCATCCTGGAAGATGCGGCTGGAGGATTCGATATATTGGCCGCTGTTGTAATAGACGGTGACATAGGCGCCCACCTTGCCCGCGCTCAT
>DATEJA010000176.1:0-2554 GCA_035278405.1 Sphingobium sp.
TGGCGGCATAGCTTTCGACATGCGGCATCAGTTTGGCGCGTTCGACATGATAGCCGATCATCAGCGCCTGGTTCAGCTCCTTCAGCCGCTGGCGGCTGATGAGCTTCAGCACATAGGCCAGCATCAGCAGCAGGACGAGCGGCAGAAGCGCCAGCCGCCAGGGCGCCATCGCCCGCGCGACATGGATGAGGAAGCCGGTATAGGTGCCGGTGAAGGTCACCGTGCGGTCCATGTCGTAAATTGCCAGACGGTGCGTCATGCCGTTCCCGAAACTTTTTGCCGTGCCCTGTCGTTCTACCGTGCGGATGGGCCGTTTCGGCTTGCCGTGCAACCGATAATGGACCACATCTCCGCCTGATGAACAAAGCCGCCGATCTTGCCCTGGAGCCGCGCGACGGCGGCTCGGTCGTGCGGCTGTCCGGTCATCTGTCCATCGCCTGCCTGCATGACCTGCCGACCCGGCTCGACGAGCTGACAGCGCCGGTTTCCGCCATTGACCTGTCGGGGGTCGACCATATGGACACGATCGGCGCCTGGACCGTGCGCCGCACCGCGCGGCGGCTGGGCTGCGAGGTGACCGGCGCCGACGAGGATGCGCGGCGGCTGATCGAAGCGGTCGGCCGGATGGACGAGCCGGTCAACATCCGCCCCGATTATGTCCCGCCATGGCAGCGCGTCGTCGGCCAGATCGGCGAGGCGGTCGTCAATTCGGGCACGACGCTGCTGGGCCTGCTCGGCTTTTTCGGCGGCACGCTGGTCGCCAGCTGGAACATCATCCGCCATCCCAGCCGCTTCCGCATCAACGCGGTGGTGCAGCGGTTCGAAGTGGTGGGCGTGTCCGCGCTCGGCATCATCGGCCTGATGAGCTTCCTCATCGGCATCGTCATCGCCCAGCAGGGGTCGGTGCAGCTGCGCCAGTTCGGCATGGAGATGCTGACCATCAACCTGGTCGGGCGCCTGACCTTCCGGGAACTGGGCGTGCTGATGACGGCGATCATGGTCGCGGGCCGGTCGGGATCGGCCTTTGCCGCGCAATTGGGCACGATGAAGCTGACCGAGGAAATCGACGCGATGCGCACTATCGGCGTGTCGCCGATGGAGGCGCTGGTGTTGCCGCGCACGCTGGCGGTGGTGGTGATGATGCCGCTGCTGGGCTTCTATTCCTCGATCGTCGCGATCATCGGCGGCGGTTTCCTGTGCGCCGTCAGCCTTGAAATCCCGCCCATCACCTTCATCCAGCGGCTGCGCGAGGTGGTGCCGATCACCGACCTGTGGGTGGGCCTCATCAAGGCGCCGGTGTTCGGCGTCATCATCGCGCTCGCCGGCTGTTTCCAGGGCATGCAGGTCAAGGCCAATGCCGAGGAAGTGGGCATGCGCACCACCTCCGCCGTGGTCCAGGCGATCTTCCTCGTCATCGTCATCGACGCCTTCTTCGCTGTCTTCTTCACCTGGGTGGGCTGGAATTGATGGCGGAAGAAGAGGAAGCCGCCGCCGAGGAAGCCCGCGTCGACAAGGCGGTGGCGAAGAGCGACATCGCCATTTCCGTGCGCAACCTCAAGAACAGCTTCGGCGACCAGGTGGTGCATGAAGGGCTGGACCTCGATGTGCGCAAGGGCGAGATATTGGGCGTGGTCGGCGGCTCGGGCACCGGCAAGTCGGTGCTGATGCGCTCCATCATCGGCCTGCAGACGCCCGACGAGGGCGAGGTTCATGTCTTCGGCGAATCCATGATCGGCCGGCTGGACGACGAGGCGCTGGCGATCCGCAAGCGCTGGGGCGTGCTGTTTCAAGGCGGCGCGCTCTTCTCGACGCTGACGGTGGCGGAAAATGTCGAGGTGCCGATCCGCGAATATTATCCCAATATCGGCCCGCAGCTGCGTGACGAGATCGCCGCCTACAAGATCCGCATGACCGGCCTGCCTGCCGAAGCGGGACCCAAATATCCTGCGGAACTGTCGGGCGGCATGAAGAAACGCGCTGGCCTGGCCCGGGCGCTGGCGCTCGATCCCGATCTCCTCTTCCTCGACGAGCCGACCGCCGGGCTCGACCCGATCGGCGCGGCGGCGTTCGACGACCAGACCCGCAAGCTGCAGCAGACGCTGGGGCTGACGGTGTTCCTCATCACCCATGATCTCGACACGCTCTATTCGATCTGCGACCGCGTCGCCGTGCTGGCCGATGGCAAGGTGACGGCGGTCGGCACGATCGACGAGCTGCTGGCGACCGATCACCCCTGGATCCAGGAATATTTCAACGGCCCGCGCGGCCGCGCCGCGACGGCGGCCGTGGCCCGGACACGCGAACAGGCGGCCGAAGACCCATCGGACGGAAGGCGATAGGATATGGAAACCCGCTCCAACCATGTGCTGGTGGGCACGGTCACGCTGCTGCTGCTGGCCGCGATCATGATCGCCGCCTTCTGGTTCTCGCGCCTGTCGCAGGGCAACAACATGGAATATGACATCTTCTTCAAACAGTCGGTGAACGGCCTCGCCAAGGGGTCGAGCGTCAACTATTCGGGCGTGCCGTCCGGCCAGGTCGAAAAGATCGAGCT
>DATEJA010000177.1:0-28592 GCA_035278405.1 Sphingobium sp.
GACACGGAATTCGGCCTTGCCTCCTATTTCTACAGCCGGGACGTGGGGCGCATCTTCCGCGTCGCCGAGGCGCTGGAGGCGGGGATCGTCGGCATCAATGAAGGGATCATCTCCACCGAGGTCGCGCCCTTTGGCGGGGTCAAGGCGTCCGGGCTGGGACGCGAAGGCTCCAAATATGGGATCGAGGATTATGTGGAGATCAAATATCTCTGCCTCGGCGGCATAGACAGCTGACGGCAAGGGGGCATCCAGCATGGACATGACAGGCGAACAGCGCATCCCCGCCGACCGGGAAACGGTGTGGAAGGCGCTCAACGACCCGGAGATATTGAAGGCGTCGATTCCGGGCTGCCAGGAACTGATCAAGCAGTCGGATACCGACATGACGGCGGTTGCGGTCATCAAGGTCGGGCCGATTTCCGCGCGTTTCCAGGGCAAGGTGACGCTGTCCGACCTTGATCCGCCCAACGGCTATCGCATCACCGGCGAAGGGCAGGGCGGGGTGGCCGGCCATGCCAAAGGCGGGGCGCTGGTGCGGCTGACCGAGGAAGGCGGCGAGACGATCCTGCATTATGATGTCTCCGCGCAGGTCGGCGGTCGGCTGGCGCAGCTGGGCGGGCGGATGATCGACGCGACGGCGCGGTCGATGTCAGCGGCCTTCTTCAAGAAGTTCGCGCAGGAGATATTGGCGCGGCAGGCTGGACCGGCGGTCGTCGCGGCGGTGGGTCCGACAGAGGCGGCTGCGGCGGCACCGATGGCGGCGCGACCGGTCGCGGTGCCGGTGGCCGCATCGTCGGGCGCGAGCTGGATGTGGGCCGCGAGCGGCCTGCTGCTCGGCCTGCTGCTGATGGGGTTGTTCGGGCTGCCGCTGCTGGGACGCGGCGGGGTCGACGCGGCGAACGGGGCCATGCTGTCGATCGTGGCGGTCGCGCTGGCCCTGCTGCAGGGCTATCTGCTCGGGCGGCAGGGGCCGGTCAGGCCGTAGCGGCTGCCGACATGACATCGACCCGCTGCTGGAGCCAGTCCGCCACCGCTTCGATGCGGGGCAGCTTGCGCAGGTCGCTGTGGATGACCAGCCAGAAGCTGCGCATGATTTCCACCTGGTCGGCGAAGATCGGCACCAGCGACTGGTCCTGCCGGCCGATGAAGTCCGGCAGCACGCCGATCCCCGCGCCTTCGGCGATCATGCGATGCTGCATGTTGATGCTGGTCGATCGCAGATGGGCTTCGAGCCCCGCTTCCACCTCGTCCAGATAGTGGAGTTCGGGCGAGAAGATGAATTCGGGGACATAGCCGATCAGCGTGTGGCGGCGCAGCGCGCCGGTGGACGAGGGGATGCCGGCGCGGTCGAGAT
Source organism: Sphingobium sp. (assembly GCA_035278405.1). Taxonomy (GTDB): domain Bacteria; phylum Pseudomonadota; class Alphaproteobacteria; order Sphingomonadales; family Sphingomonadaceae; genus Sphingobium. The sequence goes on from DATEJA010000177.1 coordinate 1,355, forward strand.
AGGCGGGGGAGGCGTAGAGATGGAGATGGTAGTTGCCCAGGCGCCGGACCTGCAGCCGGCCCCGTTGCGGCCGCCCCAGCATCACCGCCATGTCGGCCTCCCGCTTCGAGGGGTTGAGGAAACCCGAAGCGGTGATGAGGTCGAGCCGGATGGCGGGATGGCGCAGGCTGAAATCCGCCATGCCCGGCGCCAGCAGCCAGGTGCCGAACCCCTCCGCCACCGACAGTCGCACCTGGCCGGAGAGAAGCTGCTTGCTGCTGGTCGCATCCTCCATCGCGGCGAGCGCGGCGCTTTCGATCGATTCCGCATAGCCAAGCAGCGCGCGGCCGCGGGAGGTGAGCAGCCGGTCGGCGCCGACCATCTCGAACAGTTCGGCGCCCAGCGTCTGTTCCAGCCGCGCGACCCGCCGCCCCACCGTGGTCGCGTCGATCCCGAGCGCCCGCGCGGCCACCGCGACTTTCTGCAGCCGGGCGACGGCGAGGAAGATGCGAAGGTCGTCCCAGTGAAACATCTTGGCTCCATGACTGCAAAAATGCAGGATAGATCTGCAAAATAGAGATGTTGCAGGCAAATTCGCAACGGCCCTAAGAGGCTTTGAGATTCTTTTCAAAAAGCCCCATTGGGGGAATGGACGCGAGCACGCGCTGCTGTGGGGACCTGATATGAGCCAGTTTGATCTTTCGGAAGACCAGAGGGAAATCCAGGAGCTGGCCCGCCGCTTCACCGCGGACGCGATCACGCCGCATGCCGCCGAATGGGACGAGAAGCATATCTTCCCGCGCGACACGATCCGCGCGGCGGGCGAGCTGGGCTTTGGCGGCATCTATGTGTCGGAGGAGTCGGGCGGCATTGGCCTGGGGCGGCTGGAATCGGCGCTGATCATGGAGGCGATGGCCTATGGCTGTCCGTCGACCAGCGCCTTCGTGTCGATCCACAACATGTCCTGCTGGATGATCGACAGCTTCGGCGGCCAGGCGGTGAAGGACAAATATCTCCCGAGCCTGGTGCCGATGGAGCAGCTGGCGAGCTACTGCCTGACCGAGGCGGGCTCGGGCTCCGACGCCGCCGCGCTCAAGACTAAGGCGGTGCTGGACGGCGACCATTATGTCGTCACCGGGTCCAAGCAGTTCATTTCGGGCGGCGGCGAGAGCGAAATCTATGTCGTCATGGTCCGCACCGGCGCCGAGGGCCCCAAGGGCGTCAGCTGCCTGGTGATCGAAAAGGACATGCCGGGCGTCAGCTTCGGCGCGCAGGAGCGCAAGCTCGGCTGGCACTCGCAGCCTACCGCGCAGGTCATTTTCGACGGCGTGCGCGTGCCGGTGGAAAATCGGCTGGGGGCCGAGGGCGAAGGCTTCCGCATCGCGATGATGGGCCTGGATGGCGGCCGGCTCAACATCGGCGCCTGCTCGCTGGGCGGGGCGCAGCGCTGCATCGACGAGGCGGTGCAATATACCAAGGATCGCAAGCAGTTCGGCCAGAGCATCGCCGATTTCCAGAACACCCAGTTCATGCTCGCCGACATGCAGACCGAGCTGGAGGCGGCGCGTTCGCTGCTTTACGCCGCCGCCGTCAAGGTGACCGAGAACGCGCCCGACAAGACCCGCTTTGCCGCCATGGCCAAGCGTTTCGCCACCGACACCGGATCGTCGGTGGTCGACCGGGCGCTGCAGCTGCACGGCGGCTATGGCTATCTGATGGACTATCCGGTCGAGCGTTTCTGGCGCGACCTGCGTGTCCATTCCATCCTGGAAGGCACCAACCAGGTCATGCGCATGATCGTCGCACGCGACATGTTGCGGTAAGTCGGGCCCCGACGGCACTTTTGCGAGATAGGCACATATGACGGATCAGGTCCTGATATCGGTGGAAAATGGCGTCGGCCGCATCCGGCTGAACCGGCCCAAGGCGATCCATGCGCTGACGGCGGAGATGTGCCACGCCATCACCGACGCGCTGCTCGCCTGGCGCGCGGATGAGGGCGTGGTCGCGATCATGCTGGACCATGCCGAAGGGCGGGGCTTCTGCGCGGGCGGCGACATCGCCATGCTCGCGGCCAGCGCGAAGGGCGATTGTTCGGAAGCCGAGCAATTCTTCCACATCGAATATCGGATGAACCATCTGCTGTTCGTCTATGAAAAGCCGATCGTCGCCTTCATCGACGGCATCGTCATGGGCGGGGGCGTGGGCATTTCCGACCCGGCGCGCTATCGCGTGGCGACCGAGCGGACCACCTATGCCATGCCCGAAACCGGCATCGGCCTGTTCCCCGACGTCGGCGGCGGCTGGTTCCTGCCGCGCCTGCCCGGGCGCACCGGCGCCTGGCTCGCCGCCACCGGCGCGCGGATTAAGGGCCCCGACTGCGCCGCCATCGGCATCGCCACCCATTATATGGCGTCGGACAAGCTGGAGGCGGTGAAGGCGCGGATCATCGCCGACCCCGACGGCCTGGAAGAGATATTGGACGAGATGAGCGACCCGCCGCCGCCGTCGGACTGGGAAGCGCAGCGCGCGCAGATCGACCGGCTGTTCGCGTCGGACCGCTATGAGGAGATCATCGCCGCGCTGGAGGCGGACGGGTCCGAATGGGCGCAGGCGCAGCGGGCCGTGCTCGCCACCAAATCGTCCCAGGCGATCAAGGTCGCGCTGCGCCAGATGGTGGAAGGCGCCGCCTTCACCGACTTTGCCGACAATATGCGCAACGAATATCGCATCGGCTATCATGTCATCCGCCGGCCCGATTTCGTCGAAGGCGTGCGCGCGGTGATATTCGACAAGGATAATGCGCCCAAATGGGACCCGGCGCGGCCGGAAGATGTGTCGGACGAACTGGTCGACAGCTTGTTCGCGCCGCTGCCTGCGGGCAAGGAATGGACCCCATTGCCGCAATTGGAGACTGGCCGATGACCTATGAAACGATCCTGGTGGAACAGCGCGATGCCGTCACGCTGATCACCATCAACCGTCCGCAGGCGCTCAATGCGCTGAACGGCCAGGTGCTGGTCGACCTTAGCGCCGCCTTCCGCGCTTTCGACAGCGACCCGTCGCAGCGCTGCGCGGTGCTGACCGGATCGGGCGAAAAGGCGTTCGCCGCCGGCGCCGACATCAAGGAAATGGCGGACAAGCCCGCCGCCGACTTCTTCCTGGAGGATTTCTTTTCCGGCTGGCAGAGCAACGTGGTGGCGACGCGCAAGCCGTGGATCGCGGCGGTCGCCGGCTTTGCCCTGGGCGGCGGCTGCGAGCTGGCGATGATGGCCGACTTCATCATCGCGGCCGACACGGCCAAGTTCGGCCAGCCCGAAATCAAGCTGGGCGTGGCGCCGGGCATGGGCGGGTCGCAGCGCCTGACGCGCGCGGTCGGCAAGGCGAAGGCGATGGAAATGTGCCTGACCGGGCGGATGATGGGCGCCGAGGAAGCCGAGCGTTCCGGCCTGGTCGCGCGCATCCTGCCGGCGGCCGAGCTGCTGGACGACGCGCTGAAGACCGCCGCGACGATCGCGTCGATGCCGCCCATGGCCGCGATGATGAACAAGGAAATGGTCAACATCGCCTTCGAAACCGGCTTGGCGCAGGGCCTCCTGACCGAGCGGCGGATGTTCCAGATCCTGACCGCGACGGAAGACAAGAAGGAAGGCATGGCGGCCTTCGTCGAAAAGCGCGCGGGCGTCTGGACGGGGCGCTGACCGATCGCCACCGGCCGCGGCCGGCGGACATAGAGGAAAAGGACAGGATCTTCGACATGACCAACTCCGTCGCATTTATCGGCCTGGGCAATATGGGCGGCGGGATGGCCGCCAACCTGCTGAAGAACGGCTTTGCCGTGCGCGCCTTCGACCTGTCGGAGGACGCGCTGGCCAAGGCGGAACAGGCCGGCGCGGTGCGCTGCGCCAGCGCGGCCGAGGCGGTGGCGGGCGCCGACGCGGTGGTGTCGATGCTGCCGGCGGGCAAGCATGTGGAAAGCGTCTACAAGGAAGCGGTGTTCGAAGCCGCGAAGGCGGGCGCCCTGTTCCTCGACTGTTCGACCATCGACGTCGCCACCGCGCGCCGGGTGATCGAGGCGGCGCAGGAGCGCGGCTTCGACATGGTCGACGCGCCGGTGTCGGGCGGCATCGCGGCGGCCAATGGCGGCACGCTGACCTTCATGGTGGGGGGCACCGATCAGGCGTTCGGGCGCGCCAAGCCGATCCTGTCCGCCATGGGCAAGGCGGTGATCCATGCCGGCGGCGCGGGCAATGGCCAGGCGGCCAAGATCTGCAACAACATGCTGCTGGGCGCGACCATGGTCGCCACCTGCGAAGCCTTTGCCATGGCCGGCAAGCTGGGGCTCGACCCGCAGACCTTCTACGACATTTCCAGCGTGTCGTCGGGCCAGAGCTGGTCGATGACCAGCTATTGCCCGGTGCCGGGCGTGGGGCCGCAAAGCCCGTCGGACAATGATTATCAGGGCGGCTTCGCGGTCGCGCTGATGCTCAAGGACCTGAAGCTGGCGGCCGAAGCGGCGGCGCTGGTCGGCGCCAGCGTGCCGATGGGCAATGCGGCCGAGGCGCTGTATCAGATGCTCGCCAATCGCGGCGAGGGCAATCGCGACTTTTCCTCGATGATCCGGTTCCTCGACGGGAAGTGACCGGGGGATCGGGCGGCGCCTGATGGGGCGTCGCCTTGGGGGATCAAAATCTGGTGCGCGGCGTTGCGGAGCGGTTTCTCGACTTCGCTCGAAATGAACGGAGGGGAGTGAAGCCGCCTTGCGGCGCTCGGTTCCTTCGGCCGCGTCCGGGGCGTTATGCTGCGCCGTGTTCCTGCCTTCGCAGGAACACGTCTTTTTGAGATCCACAGGCAGTTCTAACGCGGCCTTCGTTCGCGATAGACCGCGCGGCCATTTGCCTCCGCCATCTTGCAGACATGTGAGCAGGCTGTGCACGGATCGTGCCGCCTAAAGGGCCGCAGGTCCGCGCCCTGCCCCCGAGAATAGCCGTTCAGCCGATGCCAAGCCCAGGGGTTCCCCCCGCGGGGGGATGGTCTTCGCGCCAGGCCGATCCTAGCACCAGGGGGAAGCCTGGGAGTTCGCGAGAGTCCCGGGCAGGCAGAACAGAGGCGGAGAATAAGATGTTTGATGTCCCCGAAGGCGAAACCAGCGTGCTGAAGGAAATCCGGAAGATCCTGCCGGACATCGCGGCGGCGGCGGGCGAGACGGAGAAGAACCGCAGCCTTTCGCCCGAGCTGATCGACCGGCTGGGCAAGGCGGGCATATTTCGCCTGATGCTGCCCAAGGCCTATGGCGGCGAGGAACTGGACTTCGTGCAGTCGATGCGCGTCGGCGAGGAACTGGCCTATGCCGACATGTCGGTCGGCTGGACGGTGATGGTGACCTGCGGCCTCAACATCAGCGTCGGCCAGTTCCCGCAGGCGACGATCGACCATATCCTGGCCGATGGCCCCGACGTGCGGATGCGCGGCGTCACCGCGCCCAAGGGACGTTTCGTCCCGGTCGAGGGCGGCTATCGGCTGAGCGGCCAATGGGCGATGGCGAGCGGCAGTTTCGAGCCCGACTGGGTTCTGGCGTCGGGCATCGTGCAGGACGGCGACAAGCCGCGCATGGTGGACGGCGCGCCCGAATGGCGGGTCGCCTTCGTCCCGGGGGACAAGGCGCGGTTCCTGGACACCTGGCACACGATGGGCCTGCGTGGCACGGCGAGCCACGATTTCGTGCTGGACGACGTGTTCGTGCCCACGAACTACACGGTCGCGATGTTCGCGCCGGCAACGCTGCAAACGCCGGCCTATCGGGTGCATGGGTCGATCAGCAACACCGCGCACCATGCGGGCGTGCGGATCGGCTGCACCATGGCGGCGCTTGACGAGCTGGCGGCGCTGGCCATGCACAAGCGGTCATCCTTCGATCCGTCGCAGCTCCTGGTCAACGCGCCGGAGTTCAAGTCGCGCTTCGGACAGTTGCTCGTGCGGCTGGATGCGGCGCGCAGCTATGCCGACACGGTGATGAACCGGCTGTGGCAGACCGCCTGTTCGGGCAAGGAGGTCGCGCCGATCGAACTGACCCGCGCGCGCTGCATGCTGACCCATGTGTCGACCGAATGTACCGACATCGTGACCGAGGCGTTCAGGCTGGCCAGTTCTTCGTCCATCTATGACAGCAGTTCGCTCCAGCGGCGGCTGCGCGACATGCAGGTCGCGGCGCAGCATGCGGCGGCCAATCGCGGGTCCTATGCGACGCTGGGCGACAGTTACATCGCGCAAACCGTGCCCGCCCAAGCGGAAGGATCGCGGCGCGCCGCCTGATCGGGAGGGGGGCGGGACGACGCCCCCCGGCACGCGCCGGGGTCAGCCGGGAAGATGGTCGGCCAGGCCGACGATTTTCCACCCGTCATCGCGGCGGCGCAGGAAATAGACGCATCCCCTGGGGAAGGGCAGTTCCTGCTCCGGCAGTTCGGACCCATCCGCCCGCAGCCGGGCATATTCCATGATGAGGATGGCGCCGTCGCGGCCCATGGGGAGCTTTTGCACCCGGTCGATGCGGGTCGTCGCCCAGCGCGACTGGCCGAAACGGTCGATCAGGTCGGCATAGAAGGAGCGGTCGATGATCTGCCGCCGCCCCGCCGCGTCCGCCAGCGCCATGGGATATTCGCACAGCGCCTCCAGCGCGTCGAGATCGCGGGCGGCGAAGGCCGCGCCATAGCTGCTGTAGAAGCGGTCGATTTCGTCGGGTTGCTGGTCTGCGGACAAGGTCTGCCTCTCCCTGGTCTGTCGTGGCGCCGGTATGACGGACAGGACTAGGCATGGCGCGATGCCGAAGCCATCCCCCCGCGAGGGGATGGCGGCGGCGGACGGGCGATCGCAGGAGCGGGGCGCGCGGGGCTGGGGATCGCGAAGATATCCGATTTCACCCCGGCCGGATAATGGTCTAGACAGTGGCGGCGATGGAAGGCGAGCAATCCGGAAGTTTGGCGGCGGCGATCCCGCCCGGCCTTGTCGACCTGACCCTGCTGGTCGGCGACCCCGCTTTTGGCGACGCGCTCGTCACCCTGGTCGAGGACATGGCGGATGTCGGCCATGTGCTGGTCTTCGCCTTCGACGAGGATCGGCTGGTGCCGTTGATGGCCGCCAGCCACGATGCGCAGGAACTCATCGAAACCGCCACGCGCCGCTTCATGGAAGATTATCTGCTGATCGATCCGCTGGTGCCCGAGGTGCGGATCGCCGCCGACAGCGCGTCGCCGCGCCTGTTCCGCGCCGACCCGCAGGCCATGCCCCATCGCGAATTGTTCGAACTGCTCGAAGGGCCCCGTTCGGTGAGCGAGCGGCTGGTGGTGGCCGGCCGCGCCGCGCGGCTGAAGATGGCGGTCAGCCTGGTCCGGGTGGGGCGGCGCGACCGGCTGGATGCCGCGACGGCCGACCGGCTGCTCTACTGGTTCCCCATCATCCTGGCGCTGATCGCCAGCCACAGCCGCTTGACGGTCGGCCTGTCCGACGCGTCGCGCGCCTTCGCGTCGGTGGAAGCGATCGAGCAGGGCCTCGCCGATTGCGGGCTGTCGCTGCGCCAGTTGCAGGTGTGCGCGCGGATCCTGTTCGGGATGAGCACCGAGGGGATTTCGATCGACCTCAATATCGGCATGGAAACCGTGATCACCCATCGCAAGCAGGCCTATCAGCGGCTGGGGATCGCCAACCAGTTCGAGCTGACGCGCTGGTATCTGGGGCTGCTGCCGGCCTGGCGGAAGGGTGAGGGGCGGTGAAAGGGGGGAGAGGCGTTGTTCCTGCGAAGGCAGGAGCCCGGTTTTATCGTCCGGCCTGAGCTCGCGCCTGAATCCCTTCAGGGCAGCGTCTGGCCGAGAAATTCGTCAGCCCCCAGCTCCAGCGCCATGCGGGCGTGGCGTTGCGCCATGATGGCGAAGAGCCGGTCGCCGCGCTCCGTCCGGGTGACGAAGGAGACAGCTGCCACCGCCGTCATGAGGCCATGGAAGGACGCGCGGCGATAATCGTTCCAGCCATCGTCCCAGTCATAATCAGAAACTCCAGCGGTGGTCAGGCGGCCATGATAATGGCGCACCAGTTCTTCCTCGCATATTCGCCGGTCTTCGGGCAGCAGGCATCCACCCAGGAAATAGGAGACATCTTTCATAGGATTGCCCACGCCCAGCGTCTGCCAATCGACGACATGGATGGTGGCGCTGCCTGCGCTCTCGCAGATCAACATATTGTCGGATCGATAGTCGGCATGGGTCAGGCAATAGCTTTTGAGCAAGGGATATTCGCTGGGAAATTCCGCGTCGCGGGCGATCCGTTCCATGAGCGCGCGTTCGGGCGCCGACAGGGCGGCCCCGCAACGATCCATGAAGGCGGGCAGGCCGCGCCGATACAGGTCCATGATATGGGCCGCGCGCTCCGGCTGCGCCGCCTGGCCGAGCCAGTCGCGGTCCAGGATCGCCTTGTTGCGCCAGGTCGGCGCATGCAGGCCGACCAGCGCGTCGACGGCCGCCCGCGCCACGGCGGCGCTGCATCCGGCGATCTGGTCGCCCTGCCGCGCGGGCGCGAGATCCTGCAGCAGCAGCGCGAAGGCGGGGCCGTCGCCGTCGATGTCGGCATGGTAGCAGGCCGGCGTCGGGATGGTGAGATGCTGGCGCAGGTCGCGGTAGAAATTCACCTCCCGCAAATAGGTTCGGGTGTCGGTGGCGGCCTGGCGGCTGGCGGGATCGTCGGCCTGGAACTTGGCGATGATCGACGCCGGGAAGGCCGGGTCGGGGTGGACATAGTCGATCATGATGCGGCAGCAGATGGCGGCCTGCCCGGTTCCGACCTTCTCCGTCGCAAAGGCGCGAACGGTCGCGCCTTCGAAACCCGCCCGGGCCAGGATTTGCGACAGCCACGCGGCCGACAGGTCGGCGATCCCGCTGGGCCCGGGCTTTGCCAGCGTCGCGACAGCGTCCTGATGCTTGTCCGCCTTTGCCATCGGCCTTGTTCCCCTCGTCTTCCGCCGGGCGCGCGAGCCTTCCCGTGTCGCGCAGGGTAGATCGGCGATTGCGCAAGGCAATCATGTTTATGATGTGCGCCGCCTCGCGCCGATGCCATGCTCAGGTGAGAATTTCCGCCAGGAGCAAGCCGCTTTTTGGCGCCTAGGGCGTGTGGCTCGCCGAAAGATAGGTTCGTCCGCGACGGGAATCTACGAATCTCCTTTCATCGGAACCCGAAAACTTTGGTGAGAGTACCGCGCGATCGGGTGAAGAGCTTGAAATAAGATGTAATCGTTTACGAACTGTCATTGCATATTGTGCCCACCGGCTTGGCGCCTGTCGCTTCACCGGGAGGGTGGATAGCGGGCGGCCAGTTTTCGAACGGGCCATCCACCCAATGAAAAGCAATAGACCAATTGTGGGGGAGAGGATGATAATGATGAAACGCACATTGGATCATCGCGCCTTCTGGCGTGCTGCATTGCTGGGTTGCAGTGCATTGGGATCGGTTCTGATCACGGCGCAGGGTCATGCCCAGGATAGCGCACCGGCCGGTGCGACGACTCCGGGCGACATCATCGTGACAGCGCGGCGTGTCGAGGAGCGGCTTCAGGACGTTCCGGTTTCGATCACTGTCTATAATCAGGAAGAACTGACCAAGCGCAATATCGCCATTCCGGGCGACCTGGCGACCTACACGCCGTCACTGGCGGTGAACCAGCGGTTCGGGCCGGAAAAGGCATCCTTCTCCATCCGCGGCTTCAACCAGGATGTGAACACGGCGCCGACCGTCGGCGTCTATTTCGCCGAAGTGGTCGGCGTCCGCGCGCAGGGCGGCAACACGTCCGGCAATACGGTGGGCGCGGGCGCCTTTACCGACCTTGCCAATGTGCAGGTGCTGAAAGGGCCGCAGGGCACGCTGTTCGGCCGGAACACGACGGGCGGCGCCATCCTGCTGACCCCGCAGAAGCCGACGGACAAGTTCGAAGGCTATGCCGAGGGCACTTACGGCAATTACAACAATGTGCGCCTGACCGGGGTGCTGAACATTCCGATTTCCGATTCGCTCAAGATCCGTTTCACCGGCGAGAGCAACAATCGTGACGGTTATATGAAGAATCGTTCCGGCATCGGAACGCAGGATTTCAACGACATCAACTATGTCTATGGCCGCCTGAGCATTTTAGCGGACCTGGCGCCCAATCTGCAGAATTACACAGTCATTCATTATAGCGATTCCGACACCCATGGTTTCGGATCGCGCATCGTGGGCTGCGCGACCGAGAATTCGCCCGTCGGTCCGCTGGTGACCACGCCCGGGGCGCCCGGCTTCAACCCGGCCCGGCTGATCCAGGCCCGGTCCTGCGCGGTGCAGCTGGCCCGCCAGACAGCGCGCGGCGACAGTCTGTTCGATGTCGAGGACCGCTACCAGGACGCGTTCATCAAGCTGCGGCAATGGCAGGCGATCAACACGACGACCTGGGAAGCCAGCGACACGCTGACGATCAAGAATATCCTGAGCTATGGCCAGTTTCGCGAGAAGAACAGCGCCGACCTGGCGTCGAGCAATTTCGTCGTGCCCAACATCAATGGCGAAGGCGGTTTCAACCTGACCCGCTATGTCAGCGCGGCGATCGTGGGCCCGGGCGGCGCGCCCGTCATCGTGCCGGCGGGGACGCGTTATGATCGTATCGCGCTGGCGACGGCCGGGCCGGGCGCCTATAATGCCGCGGAATCGACGCTGACCGAAGAATTGCAGTTCCAGGGCAAGTTCGGGCGGTTCGACTATGTCGTCGGCGGCTATCTGGAGTTCAGCCGTCCGCTGGACTGGAACCAGGGCCTGTCGGGCATTTTCCTGTCCTGCACCAGCATTTCCGATTTCGCCTGCACCAATCCCCTGGGATTTGGGTCGATCGGTGCGCCCAAATGGAAGTTCGACTTCAACAATCATGGCGTCTATGGCCAGGGCACCTATCATCTGACCGACAAGCTGTCGCTGACCGGCGGCCTGCGCTGGACCTTCGATTCGATCACGCTTCAGAACCAGTCGACGAATATCTCGCTGTCGAGCGCGGCGGGATCCTATGTCGATCCCCGCACCGGCGTTTCCCTGCTGCGCAAGTGCCAGGACACGCTGCGCCACCCCAATATGATCGTGACGGCGGACACAAGTGCGTGCGACACGCGGCTCAAGAATAATTCCAACGCCCCGACATGGGTTGTGGACGTCGATTACAAGCCGAGCCGGGACCTGCTGTTCTACGCCAAATATGCGCGGGGCTATCGCCAGGGCGGGATATCGCCGTCGGCCATCGGCCTGGAGACATGGAAGCCGGAAAAGATGGATTCCTATGAAGTGGGCGCGAAGGCCAGCTTCCATGGCGGCATCCGGGGCTATTTCAACATCACCGGCTTTTACAACGACCTGCGCGACAAGCAGATCTATGTCGGCCTGACGCCGACCGCCGCTGCCCGCACCGCCGGTTTCGCGGGGGGATCATCCTTCGTTCTCAACGCGGCGAAGGCCCGTGCCTATGGCGTCGAGGTCGATGCCGGAGCGACCTTGTTCGACAGCCTGCAATTGTCGCTGGGCTATACCTATCTCAACACCAAGATATTGGATGTTCTGAGTTCGGCGGAACTGACGCCCAGGCTGGTCGGCACGCCCTTCGCGACTGCGGTACCGCAGGTCTTGAGCGGAACGTCCTTTACCGACGCGCCCAAGCACAGGCTGACGACCACCGCGACCTATGCCCTGCCGCTGGACAAGAGTATCGGCGATGTGTCGATCGGCGCGACCTATGTCCATACGTCGAAGATCACGACCAACTATTCCGATCCGGCCTATGTCGACGGTTTCCCGCTGGGCGTCACGCCGCCGACCGATCTGGTCAACCTGAACCTGGACTGGAAGCATGTCGCCGGATCGCAGTTCGACCTGGCCTTCTTCGTGACCAATCTCACCAACGAGAAATCGAAGCTGCCCAACCAGAATAGCTGGCTGACGTCGGGCGTCGCCGAAGTCGCGATGAGCCCGCCGCGTTTCTACGGCGTGCGCGTCCGCTACAATTTCGGCCAATAAGAGAGATCCGGGCGGCGCCGGCCGGTCCTCCGGAAGATCGCAAGATCGACCCGGAGGACCGCACGCGCGGCGGCGACAGAGGAGGGAGAGATGAAGATGCGGTGGAAACGTCTGGACGTGGCGAAGGCGTGCCTGTGCGGACTGGTCGCGATGGCTGCGTCGGCTGCCCATTGCCAGTCGCCCGGGCCGTGGCGGTCGCTGTTCGACGGCACGACCACGAAGGGCTGGCGCACCTATGGCGAGGCGACGCTGCGGCCGCAATGGCGCGTCGTCGACGGCGCGCTGACGCTGACGCAGGCCGGGGGCGGGAACATCACCTTCGGCGAGAATATCACCGGCGACTTCGAATTCGAACTGGAATGGCGCATTTCGCCGGGCGGCAACAGCGGCATCCTCTATTTCGCCCAGCCGGGGGATGAGAAGAAGCTGCCCTGGGAAACCGGGCTGGAAATGCAGATATTGGATAATGCGACGCATCAGGATCGCTTCAACCCGACGACGCGCGCGGGGGCGATGTATGCGCTCTATGGCCCGTCGAGCGAGGTGGCGAACCCGGCCGGGCAATGGAATATCGCCAAGATCCGCGTCGAGGGCGCCAATGTCGAACAATGGCTGAACGGCGTGCGGGTCGTCGCGACCAATATCGAATCCGAAGACTTCAAGGGTCGGGTGCGGGCAAGCAAGTTCGCGCGCTATCCCGATTTCGCGACGCATCATTCGGGGCTGATCCTGTTGCAGGACCATATGAACTATGTGCAGTTCCGCAATATCCGCATCCGGACACTCCATCCTGAGAAATGAGGATTGATTTTCCACTCGCTCAAGGAAGTCGTGGATGATGGATATTTTCGACATGGATCGCCGCGCGCTGCTGCAGCGGCTGTTGCTGCTGGCGGGGACCACGGCGGTCGCGGGGATCGGCGGGCCGGGCCTGCTGCACGCGGCGGAAGGCCCGGCCTTTTTCAGCAAGGACGATTTCGCCCTGGTGAGCGCGGTCGCCGACACGATCATCCCGCGCACCGACACGCCGGGCTCGATCGATGCGCGCGTGCCGGCCGCCTTCGACGCGCTACTGGCCGGCTGGGCATCGCCGCAGCGGCGCGACCAGCTGCTTCAGGCGTTGCGCGCCATCGACGCGCGTGCGCGGCAGGAGGCGGGGGCCGGCTTCGCGCGGCTTTCGCCCGATCGGCGCAAGCGGTTGCTGACCGTCCATGACGCGGAAGCGCTGGCGATCGCGCCGCTGCCGCCGCCCGCGCCGCAGGGGACGGTCGCGCCGCTGCCCGCTCCCGGCCCCATGGACCCGGCCTATGCCGATCTGAAGGAACTGATCGTGATCCTCTATTATCTGTCGGAACCCGCGCTCACCCATGAGCTGACCTATGTCCATGCGCCGGGGGAATGGCAGCCGTCCATCCCAGTGACGCCCCGGACCCGGCCCTATGGCGCGGGCATGTTCTGAACGGAAAAAGGAAGACCCATGTTTGATGCAATCGTCATCGGTTCGGGCATCAGCGGCGGCATCGCGGCGAAGGAGTTGTGCGAACGCGGGCTCAAGACGCTGGTGATCGAGCGCGGGCGCAAGCTGGAGCATGTCACCTCCTATACCGACTGGATGCAGCCGTGGGACGTGCCCAATGCGGGCATGATCGCGGAGGAGGAACTGGCGCGCGACTATCCGGTGCAGCGCAACATGTCCGCCTCGCTCAACGGCGCGAGCAAACAGTTCTGGGTGAAGGACAGCGAGCATCCCTACAGCATGCCGCAGGACAAACCCTTCTACTGGATGCGCGGCTATCATCTGGGCGGACGGTCGCTGACCTGGGGGCGGCAATCCTATCGGTTGAGCGAGATGGATTTCGAAGCCAATGCCAGGGACGGCCATGGCGCCGACTGGCCGATCCGCTATGCGGACCTGGCGCCCTGGTATGATCATGTCGAACGTTTCATCGGCGTCGCCGGCACCCGCGAGGGCCTGCCGCAGCTGCCCGATGGCGAGTTTCTTCCCCCCTTCGGGCTCAACGATGCCGAGGCGCGGTTCAAGGCGCTGGTGGAAGCGCGCTTCCCGGGGCGCAAGGTCATTCCCGGGCGCACCGCCAATCTGTCCAAGGCGCAGCCGCATCATGAGGAATTGGGGCGGACCAGTTGCCAGAACCGATCCTTTTGCGGCCGGGGATGCAGCTATGGCGCCTATCATTCGAGCCTGAGTTCCTCGCTGCCCGCCGCCGAGCGCACCGGCAACCTCACCATCGTGACCGATGCCATCGTTCATTCGATCGTCCACGATCCCGCGACCGGCAGGGCGACCGGGGTTCGGGTGATCGATGCGAACAGCAAGCTGGGCAGGACCTATGAAGCGCGGCTGATCTTCGGCTGCGCATCGACCATCGGGACGACGCAGATCCTGCTCAATTCGACGTCCGAAGCCTTTCCGAACGGGCTCGCCAACTCATCCGACATGGTCGGGCGCAACCTGATGGACCATATGTATGGCGTGTCGGTCGCGGGCATCATGCCTGACGCGCCGAACAGCTATTATGTCGGGCGGCGGCCCAACAGCCTTTATATCCCGCGCTATCGCAATGTCGGAGAGCCAGCCGATTTCCTGCGTGGCTTTGGCTATCAGGGCTTCGTGATGCGCACGGACTGGCGCGGCGCGGCGCTGATGAAGCCGGCCACGCCCCCGGCTCATCCGGAAAAGGCCAACAAGGTGGAGCCCTGGGTCGCCTATATTTCGGGCACCAGCGAAATTTCCCTCAATCCGGGCATCGGCGCCGAACTCAAGGAACGCGCCCGCAAGCTGGGGCCCTGGGTCGCCTTCATCTCCGGCTTTGGCGAGATGCTGCCCAATCCGGAGAACCGCGTTACGCTGGACCGCAGCCAGACCGACCGATGGGGCATCCCGCTCGTCCATGTCGACTGTGCCTTCGGCCCCAATGAGCGGGCGATGGCGAGGCAGATCGCGGAAGATGGCAAGGCGATGCTGGAAGCGGCCGGCTGCGTCGTAGGCAGCGTCAATGCCGACCCCGGCGTCCCCGGGCGCGGCGTGCATGAAATGGGCACGGCCTGCATGGGCAAGGACCCCCGCACTTCGGTGTTGAACCGCTATAACCAGGCGCATGACGTGCCGAACCTGTTCATCACCGACGGGTCGGCCATGGCGTCGAGCGCCTGCCAGAATCCGTCGCTCACCTATATGGCGCTGACCGCGCGCGCGGCCCATCATGCGACGGAATTTCTGAAGGAGGGCGCCCTTTGAGCGCCCTGATGAGCCGCCGGGGGATGCTGTCCGCCCTGCCGCTGGGCCTTCTGGCGGCCAAGGCGGACATGCTGTCCGGCGCGGCGCCGGCCGGCTTCTTCGGGCGCATCGGCAAACCCATCGGGCTGCAGCTTTATACGTTGGGGGACGATATCGGGCGGGACCTGGAGCGCGTTCTGGCCGAGGTCGCGGCGATCGGTTATCGCGACATCGAAGTGCCTCGGCTGCTGGGACGCACGCCCGCCGAAATCCGCGCGGCGGCCGACGCGGCGGGCCTGCGCATCAGTTGCCTGCACTTGCCGATCGGGCCGCTGGCGATGCCGGGCAGCTTCCTGCTGACCAACAGCGACCAGCAGATCGCGGACGCGCTGGGCGCGCTGGGGGCAAGCCAGGCGGTGGTGCCGATGTTCAAGCTGCCCGATGATCTTACCCTCTTGCCCGGCGAATCCTTCCAGGCGATGCTGGCGCGCAGGCTGGCGGCGGCGGGCGAGGATATATGGAAGCGGACGGCGGATCTGCTCAACGAACGGGCGGCGGCGCTCAAGCGCCTGGGCATCACATTGGGCTATCATAATCACAATATCGAGTTCGCCGCCGTCGGCAAACGGACGGGCTGGGACATCATCGCGGCGGAAACCGACCCGTCGCTGGTCTTTTTCGAGGTGGACCTGGGCTGGGTGGCCGCCGCCGGCCTTGACCCGGCGGCGTTCCTGAAGCGGCAGAGCGGCCGCGTTCGCTGGGTCCATGTGAAGGATGTCAAGGCGACGACCAAGCCCAACCATGCGCTTCATCTGGACCCAGCCGAGGTGGGCGCGGGGTGGCTCGACTGGCGGCGCATCCTACGCGCCGCCGAGCAGGCGGGGGTGCAGCATTATTATGTCGAACAGGAACCGCCCTTCGCCATTCCCCGCATGGAGGCGATCAGGCGGTCCTACGCCTTTCTGTCCGCCTTGCGGGCGTGACGCGCGGGGGCGGGACGAGGCAAGGATCGGGCTTGAGGCGAAAGGAGGCGGGATGTTCTTCTCATCATGGGGCCAAATGCTGGGGGGCGCCGCCCTTCTGATCCTCACGATGGGAGGGGGCCTGGCCAAGGCGGCGGAAGCGCCGCCGGTGCCGCTCGCGTCGGGTGACGATGGCGCCTGCGCTCGGCTCGCGGCCGCGACCATCCCCGATACGTCCATCCTCTCCGCCGCGATCCAGGCCGCCCATGCGCCGGTCAGCGGCACCGAGGACAGGAACGGTTTCGTCGCCCCGGTGCCGGTCACGGGCCTGCCCGCCTTCTGCCGGGTGATCGGGCAGATACGGCCTGAACCGGACTCCGACATCCGTTTCGAGGTCTGGATGCCGGTCGCGCAATGGGACCATCGGTTCCATGCCGTGGGCAATGGCGGCTATGCCGGCAGCATCAATTATGCGGTGATGGCGGCCGCGCTGAAGGCGGGGAAGGCGACGGCCTCCACCGACACCGGCCATCAGGACAGGTCCACCCGCAGCGGCTGGGCCAGGGGGCATCCGGCGCGGATCCGGGATTATGGCTGGCGCGCGATCCACCTGACGGCGGTCGCCGCCAAGCGGTTGATCGCGAGCTTCTATGGCGAGAAGCCGGCCTATTCCTATTTCATGTCCTGTTCCAACGGTGGGCGGCAGGGCCTGATGGAGGCCAACCGCTTCCCCGACGATTTCGACGGTATCCTGGCGGGCGATCCTTCGGCCGTGTCGTCGCAGACGATCATGTCGATGGTCTGGACGGTGCAGGCGCAGTCGGCGCCGGGCGCGGCCATCCGGCCCGGCCAGGCCGGCCTGATCCGGCAGGAGGTGCTGCGCCAGTGCGACGCGATCGACGGCCAGGCCGACGGCATCATCGCCGATCCGCGCCAGTGCCGGTTCGACGTGTCGCCGCTGACGTGCGGCCGTTCGTCGTCGTCCGACTGTTTCTCGCCGCCGCAGCGGGACGCGTTGCGCAAGATCATGGCCGGGCCTCCGCTTGATCGCGGCAGGATCACCGGCTTCGGCTATCCGCCCAGCGGGACCGAACTTGGCTATCCCAATCCGGGCAGCGGCTGGGACGGGTGGATCTTCGGCGGGGTGAAGTCGCCGCTCAACCACCGGATATTCCCGACCGGCGCGCTGCAGGACTTCGCTACGGCGCCTTATGCGACGGTCGACACGTTCGACTGGACGCGCGATCCGGGCCGGCTGATGGCGGCGGCGGATGTCGACCAGAATGTGCGGCCTGACCTTGGCGCCTTTTTCCGGCGTGGCGGCAAGCTCATCCTGTTCCATGGCTGGGGCGATGCGGGCAATCCGCCGCAGGCGTCGATCCAATTCTATCAGGAAATGATGCGCCAGGGCGGCGGCGGCCCGTCCAACGCCCGATTATACATGGTGCCCGGGATGCAGCATTGCACCGGCGGAAGCGGCGCGACCGAGTTCGGCCAATATGGTGAGAGGGGCGTCCCGCTGGCCAGCGACCGGCCCGACCGGCACATCGGCGCGGCGCTCCAGGCGTGGGTGGAAGGCGGCCGGGCTCCGGAAGGGATCATCGCCAGCTTTGCGCAGAAGGGCCAGTCGGTCCCGGGCCGGCAGCGGCTGCTCTGCCCCTTTCCGCAACGCGCGGTCCTGCGGTCCGGGGCCGATCCGGACCGGGCGGCCAGCTATGCCTGCCGGGCGTCGAATTGAGCCGCGCGATCGTCGCGTTCCGCCACATCCGCCGGGGAGCAGCGCGCCTCGATCCGCAGGCAATCAGCTCATGCGGTCGAGCGGCAGCACCGATGCGCGCTGCACCAGGGTTGCGCTGAACAGATCATGGACCGGCGCTGCCTGCTCGCCTTCGATCGACTGGAGCAGGATTTCCATGGCCCGCTCGCCGATCCGCTCCTTGGGCTGGGCCATGGTCGTCAGCGCCGGCGAACAGAAGCGGGCGACGTCGATGTCGTCAAATCCGCACACCCCGACATCTTCGGGGATGCGCAGGCCCAGCGCGGCGAAGCGGTGCATGACGCCCAGCGCCATTTCATCGTTGAAGCAGAAGACGACCGTGGGCCGCGCCGATGTCGCGCCGTGCAGCCGGTCGGCGGCGTCGGCGCCCGACTGCATCGAATGGTCGCCCTCCAGCACGGCGGCGGGGGTCACGCCCAGCCTTGCCAGCGCCCGTTCGGCGCCCTGGCGGCGGTCGCGGGTCAGCCGGCTGTCGGCCGGCCCGGTCACGATGGCGATGTTGCGGTGGCCGAGCGCGGTCAGATGGTCGATCATCGCTTCGGCCGCGGCGGCATTGTCGAGCGAGACCGAGGACACGACCGGCGCGTCGAACAGCTCGCACGCGTTGACGAGGCGCGTCCTTGTGTCCTCGCTGACGGGATAATCGCACGGCCAGCGCCCGCCCAGCTGCAATATCCCATCGACCTGGCCGTTGAGCGCCAGCTGGGCCAGTTGCTTTTCCTTGAGGTCGTTCTGATCGGTTTCGCCCAGCAGCACGCTGTAGCCGCGCGCCGACGCCACCCGTTCGGCCGAGCGGATGATCGGCGCGAAGAAGGGATTGGTGATGGTCGGCACCAGGACGATGACCGCATGGGCGCGGCGCATCCGCAGATTGCGCGCGGCGACATTGGGGCGGTAGCCCAGTTCGTCGACGGCCGCCATCACCCGCCGCCGCGTTTCCTCCGTCACCAGGTCGGGGAAGCGCAGCGCGCGCGAGATTGTCGCCGTGGAAACGCCCGCACGCTCCGCCACGGCGCGGATGCTGGCTGCGGTGCCCCCTCCGCCCGGCCGTGCCGACGTCCTTCTGCTGGTCAATATCGCCCCGGTGGCTGGTGAATTCGGATCTGTGCGTCCGCCCTTGCTAGGGGGCGCTCGCGGCCTCGTCAATCGGGCTTGCCGGAGGAGGCTACCGGCTGAAAGATAGGTCAAGAGGACAGCCGCTCACCCTAGTCTTTGCCCAGGCTTCTTGGACAATAATGCCAGTCATACAGGTGCAGGAATGATCGAACTGTTCGGCGGCGACACGCCCAATGTGCTGAAGGTTATCATCGCGCTGGAGGAAACCGGGGCGGAATATAAGCTCAACCAGTTCGACATCGTGAACAACAAGGATGATCCGAATTTCCGGGCGGTCAATCCCAATGGCCGCATCCCGGCGATCATCGATTTCGAGAGCGTCGACGGCGCGCCGATGCCGCTGGCTGAATCGGGCGCCATCCTTTACTATCTCGCCGAGAAATATGGCGCCTTCTATCCCACGGAGCCCCGCAAGCGCTACGCCACCATGCAGTGGCTGATGTTCCAGATGTCGGGCGTCGGGCCGATGTTCGGCCAATATGTCTATTTCAGCCGCCGCGTCGAAAATCAGCAGCACGGCCATGACCGCTATGCGACCGAAGTGCTGCGCCTCTACGACGTGGTGGAAAAGCGCCTGGGCGAAAGCGCTTTCCTGGCGTGCGACGATTATACGATCGCGGACATGGCGACCTTCCCGCCGCTGCGCTACGTCAAGGTCACCGGCATGGATCGGTCCGACTATCCCAACATCAACCGCTGGATGGCGGAGATCGAAGCGCGCCCGGCGGTGGCGCGGGCGATGAAGATCCTGGGCGATATCGACCTCGACACGCCGATGAGCGCCTATCCGCTGACCGAGGACCAATGGGACCGCATGTTCGGTCGCGGCAAATATTCGCGCGCGGACAGCCTGAAGAAAAGCTGAGGCTTCGTCAGCCGACCATGTCCTCCAGTTCGCGCCCCTTGGTTTCATGCACCATGGCGCGCACGAAGAGGAAGGAGATCGCCGCGAACAGGGCGTAGCCGGCATAGGTGACGACCAGGCCCGGCGAAACGGCCAGCGCGGGGAAGCTGACGGAGATGGCGGCATTGGCCATCCATTGGGCAAAGCCCGCGACCGCCAGGCCCGATCCTCTGATCTGGTTGGGGAACATCTCGCCCAGCATGACCCACATGATCGGGCCCCAGCTGAGGTTGAAGAACACGACATACAGGTTCGCCGCGATCAGCGCGATCAGGCCGTTATGGCCGGGCAGCACCACCCCGTCCGCGCCGAAGATGGCGGTGGAAAAGGCATAGGCGACCAGCGCGAGGGCGACGGTCATCCCCGCCGACCCGATCAGCAGCAGCGGCTTGCGGCCGATCCTGTCCACCAGCATGATCGTGCCGAGGCAGGCGCCGATCGACAGCACGCCCGAGAGAATGTTGATCTGCAGCGCATTGTCTTCCGAAAAGCCGACCGCTTCCCACAGCGTCGCGCCATAATAGAAGACGACGTTGATGCCGACGAACTGCTGGAAGACGGCGAGGCCGATGCCGGTCCAGACGATCGGCCGCACCTTGCCGCTGGCCTTGTCGATCAGGTCGCCGAGCCTGGGGCGATGATGGTCGGCGGCCAGGCTGTCGCGGATCTCGGCAACCTTGCGCGTCGCCGCCGCCGCGCCGAACAGCCGGCTCAGCACCGCATGGGCGCGCGCTTCCTGCCCGCGGGCGACGAGATAGCGCGGGCTTTCCGGGATGAAGAGCAGCGCGAGGAAATAGATGGCGGCCGGGATCGCCTGCAGCCAGAACATCCAGCGCCAGGCGGGAAAGTCGAGCCAGAGCGTCGCGGTCGAGCCGCCGGCATGGCGCGCCAGCACGAAATTGGCGACGAAGGCGCCGGTGAGGCCGGAAATGATCATCACCTGCTGCACCGACGACAGCCGGCCCCGCACGGCGGCCGGCGTGACTTCGGAAATATAGACGGGCGAAATGACGCTGGCCGCGCCGACGCCGAGCCCGCCGATGATGCGGGCGATGATGAAGATGGCGGAGGCGCCGGCGGCTCCGGCCAGCAGCGCGCTCGCCAGGAAGAGGATCGCCGCCAGCATCATCACGCCGCGCCGGCCGATCAGGTCCGCCATCCGCCCGGCGATGAAGGCGCCGATCGAGGAGCCGACCAGGATCGCGCCGACATTGACGCCGATGCCCAGCTTGCCGAGCGCAAAGGCGCTTTCCAGCCCCTTCTGCGTGCCGTTGATGACGCCGGAATCATAGCCGAACATGAAACCGCCGATCGTCGCCACCGCCACGATCGCGGCGATGAAGGCCATGTTGACCGTTTCGACCCGCGCCTCATGCATTGTCCCGTCCTCCCCCGTCTTGCGACCCGGCCGAGCCGGTTGATAGCGTTGTCAACAACGGCTGGCCGGGAAAATCAAGGGGTGCCTGCGATGAAATGCGCGGTTGATCGCCGCCACGGCGCGGCGATGGTCAGGGCTGCTCCATCGCTTCGCCGGGGCGGGCGGTGACGGCGGTGCCGATCGACGAGCAGATGATGAGGCCGATCGCGATCCATTGGCCGGGCGTCAGTATCTCGCCGAGCAGGGCCAGCGCCATCAGCGCGCCGACCGCCGGTTCGGCGCTCATCAGCGTGCCGAACGTGTTCGACGGCAGGCGGGGCAGCGCGACCATCTCCAGCGAATAGGGGATGGCGCTGGACACGATCCCCACCGCGACGCCCAGCATCAGCGCCTCGGGCCCCAGCAAGGCAGCGCCGGCATGGACGATCCCGACCGGCGCGGCCAGCAGCGCGGCGACGATCATCCCGCCGGCGGACGCGGCGGCGCCATGGATGCGCCCGGCGCGCCGGCCGATCACGATATAGGCGCCCCAGCACGCGCCGGCGACCAGCGCCAGCGCGATCCCGCGCCAGTCGAGCCCGACGGCGCCCGTCCCGACCGGCAGCAGGCTGGCAAGGCCCAGCACCGCAAGGATGATCCAGAGGAAATCCAGCCGACGGCGGGAGGTGAACAGCGCGACGACCAGCGGCCCGGTAAATTCGATCGCGATCGCCAGCCCCAGCGGAATATAGGCCAGCGCCTTGTAGAAGGAGAGATTCATGACGCCCAGCACCAGGCCGTAGGCGAGCAGCGGCCGCCAGCCGGCCTTCAGGTCCAGCCGCCAGGGCTTGAACACGATCGACAGGAGGATCGCGGCGACCATCAGGCGCAGCGCGGTGGCGCCCTCCGGCCCGACCAGCGGGAACAGCCGCTTGGCGAGAGTCGCGCCGAAGGTGACCGACAGCAGGGAAAGCGACAGCGCGCCGATCGCGACAAGGTCGACCCGCGCGGAAACAGGGCGCGGCGCAGCAAGGCTGGTCATGCAAATACTCGATGATCTGACGTTGGATGCCCGGACAGCTACAATGGATCGGGCGATAAGGGTGATCGAAATAGTCGCTTTGACGATAAAATTTATCGACTATGGCTTTTCTGGTGACGAAAGCGGACGCCCTCGATTCGTTCGATCGCAAGCTGGTCGAACTGCTGCAGGCCGACGCGCAGCGGCCGGTATCGGCGCTGGCGGAAGCGGTCGGGCTGTCGCCGCCTGCCTGCTACCGGCGGATCCGTCGCCTGCGGACCAGCGGCGTGATCGAGCGCGAGGTCGCGATCGTCCGGCCCCGGACGCTGGGCTGGCCGCTGTCGATGATCGTCCTCATCTCGCTGGAGCGCGAAAATGTGCACACGATGGACGAGATGATGGAGCTGTTCCGGCAGGAACCCGAGATATTGGAGGCGTGGAACGTCACGGGCGACCATGATTTCGCGCTGCGCATCGTGGCGCGCGACATGGACGGCTATGACCGGCTCGCCCAGCGCCTGTTCGCCGCGAACGAGAAGATCCGCACCTTCAAGACGCTGGTGGTGATCCGGGAGGTGAAGCCGCTGAGCCCGGTGCCGGCCCACCCGGCCTGACGGGCGGGGCAGGGCGGGGATTCGCGCGGCTCGCCTCGCCTGGGCGATATCGGGTGGGCCCTTCATGACCTATTTATGACGCTACGGCCGAAGCTTGTTTGGCGGCTATTCCATGGAGAGCCGCGTGCGTGTAAGGGCGCTCCCGAAATACGCCACGGAACGGAACTTGAATGGCATACCCGAACAACCAAGGTTTATATGATTCTGGCAACGAGCATGACGCATGCGGCGTCGGCTTCATTGCCAATATTAAAGGCCTGAAAACTCACGATATTGTTCGGAATGGCCTGGAAATTCTGCGGAACATCGACCATCGCGGCGCGGTGGGCGCGGACCCCTTGGTCGGCGACGGCGCGGGCATCCTCATCCAGATTCCCGATTCGCTCTATCGGCAATGGGCGACGGGCGCGGGCATCGACCTGCCGCAAGCCGGCGACTATGGCGTCGCCATGTGCTTCCTGCCGCGCGACGCGGATGCCCAAGCGGCCGCCGTCCAGCAGCTGGAGCGATTCATCCTGAAGGAAGGCCAGCTGCTGCTCGGCTGGCGCGACGTGCCCGTGACGCTCGATGGCCTTGGCCAGACCGTCCTCGACGAAATGCCGACGATCCGCCAGTGCTTCGTGGGGCGCGGCGCCAACCTGAAGGACCAGGACGCGTTCGAGCGCAAGCTGCTCGCCATCCGCAAGCAGACCCAGAATCCGCTGAAGGAACTGGCGGAAAAGCAGGGGATGGAATCCCTTGCCGACTTCTATGTGCCGTCCTTCTCGACCCGCACCGTGGTCTATAAGGGCCTGCTGCTGTGCGACCAGGTCGGCAGCTTCTACGACGATCTGCGCAATCCGCTGACCCAGTCGGCGCTGGCGCTGGTCCACCAGCGTTTTTCGACCAACACCTTCCCGTCCTGGAAGCTGGCGCACCCCTATCGCTTCATCGCCCATAATGGCGAGATCAACACGGTGCGCGGCAATGTGAACTGGATGAACGCGCGCCGCCGCACGCTGGAATCGCCGCTGCTGGGCGCGGACCTCGACAAGATGTGGCCGCTGATCCCGCATGGCCAGTCGGACACGGCCTGCCTCGACAATGCGCTGGAACTGCTGGTCGCGGGCGGCTATCCGCTGGCGCAGGCGGTGATGATGCTGATCCCCGAAGCCTGGGCCGGCAATCCGCTGATGGACCCCAAGCGCAAGGCCTTCTACGAATATTTCGCCGCGCTGATGGAGCCGTGGGACGGCCCCGCCGCCATCGCCTTCACCGACGGCCGCCAGATCGGCGCGACGCTCGACCGCAACGGTCTGCGTCCGGCGCGCTTCATCGTCACCGACGACGACCATATCGTGCTGGCGTCGGAAAGCGGCGTGCTGCCCTTCAAGGATGAGAATATCGTCCGCAAGTGGCGGCTGCAGCCGGGCAAGATGCTGCTCATCGACCTGGAGCAGGGCCGCATCATCGAGGATGAGGAAATCAAGGCGCAGCTCGCCGACGAACATCCTTATGAGGACTGGCTGAAGGACACCCAGTATAAGCTGGAAGAGCTACCCGAATATGTGGGCGAGGAGCTGCTGCCCGCGCGCCCCAATGACGCGGCCGCCTTCCTCGATCGCCAGCAGGCCTTCGGCTATACCCAGGAAGACGTGCTGAAATTCCTGGAGCCGATGGCGCGCAATGCCGACGATCCGATCGGGTCGATGGGCACCGACACGCCGATCGCGGTGCTGTCGGACCGCTCGCGCCTGCTCTACGATTATTTCAAGCAGAATTTCGCCCAGGTCACCAACCCGCCGATCGACCCGATCCGCGAGGAACTGGTGATGAGCCTGGTGTCGATGATCGGCCCGCGCCCGAACCTGCTCGGCCATCATGCCGGCACGCACAAGCGGCTGGAAACGTCGCAGCCGGTGCTGACCGACGCGGACCTCGCCAAGGTGCGCGGCATCCATGAATCGATGGACGGCGCGTTCCGCACGCAGACGATCGACATCTGCTGGCCGGCGAGCGAAGGCGCGGCTGGCCTCGAGCGCGCGCTCGACCGCATCTGCGGCCAGGCGACCGAGGCGGTGCTGGCGGACCAGAATATCCTCATCCTGTCCGACCGCGCCGTGTCGGCCGAGCGCATCGCGATTCCCGCCGCGCTCGCCACCGCCGCCGTGCATCATCATCTCATCCGCCAGGGCCTGCGCATGCAGACCGGCCTGGTCGTCGAAACCGGCGAAGCGCGCGAAGTGCATCATTTCTGCGTGCTGGCCGGCTATGGCGCCGAAGCGGTGAACCCCTATCTCGCCTTCGAGACGCTGGAGCAGATCCGGGTCAAGCAGAACCTGCCTCTGAAGCCCTATGAGGTTCAGAAAAACTATATCAAGGCGGTCGGCAAGGGCATCCTGAAGGTCATGTCCAAGATGGGCATTTCGACCTATCAGAGCTATTGCGGCGCGCAAATCTTCGACGCGGTCGGCCTCAACAGCGCGTTCCTGGACCGCTATTTCACCGGCACCCAGACCACGATCGAAGGCATCGGCCTTGCTGAAATCGCGCAGGAGACGGTCAGCCGTCACCGCGACGCCTATGGCGACAGCCCGATCTATCGCAACATGCTGGATGTCGGCGGCACCTATGCCTATCGCATCCGGGGCGAGGAACATGCCTGGACGCCGCAGAGCGTCGCGTCGCTCCAGCATGCGGTGCGCGGCAACAATCCCAAGGAATATGAGGCGTTCGCCGCCTCCATCAACGAGCAGAATGAGCGGCTGCTCACGATCCGTGGCCTGATGGACTTCAAGTTCGCCGACAAGGCCATCCCGATCGAGGAGGTCGAGCCCGCGAGCGCGATCGTCAAGCGTTTCGCCACTGGCGCGATGAGCTATGGCTCGATCAGCTGGGAAGCGCACACCACGCTCGCCATCGCCATGAACCGGATCGGCGGCAAGTCGAACACCGGCGAGGGCGGCGAGGACCCGCTGCGCTTCACGCCGATGGCGAACGGCGATTCCATGCGCTCGGCGATCAAGCAGGTCGCCTCGGGCCGCTTCGGCGTCACCAACGAATATCTGGTCAACGCCGACGACATCCAGATCAAGATGGCGCAGGGCGCAAAGCCCGGCGAGGGCGGGCAGCTGCCGGGCGACAAGGTCGACAAGACGATCGGCAAGACCCGCCATTCGACCCCGGGCGTCGGCCTCATCTCACCGCCGCCGCACCATGACATTTATTCGATCGAGGATCTGGCGCAGCTGATCCACGACCTGAAGAACGTCAATCCGGTGGCGCGCATCTCGGTGAAGCTCGTGTCCGAAATCGGCGTCGGCACGGTCGCGGCAGGCGTTTCCAAGGCGCGCGCCGACCATGTTACCATTTCGGGCTATGAAGGCGGCACCGGCGCATCGCCGCTGACCTCGCTCACCCATGCGGGCAGCCCCTGGGAGATCGGCCTGGCTGAAACCCAGCAGACGCTGCTGCTGAACGGCCTGCGCACGCGCATCGCCGTGCAGGTCGACGGCGGGCTGCGCACCGGCCGCGACGTCGCCATCGGCGCGCTGCTCGGCGCGGACGAGTTCGGCTTTGCCACCGCCCCGCTGATCGCGGCGGGCTGCATCATGATGCGCAAATGCCACCTCAACACCTGCCCGGTCGGCGTTGCGACGCAGGACCCGGTGCTGCGCAAACGCTTCACCGGCCAGCCCGAACATGTCATCAACTATTTCTTCTTCGTCGCGGAAGAACTGCGCCAGATCATGGCCCAGCTCGGCTTCCGCACCGTCGACGAGATGGTGGGCCGCGTCGACCGGCTCGACATGCGCAAGGCGATCCACCATTGGAAGGCGAAGGGCGTGGACCTGTCCCGCCTGCTCCACCAGGTCGAGCCGGACAAGGGGCTGACGCTGCGCAATACCGAGGGCCAGGACCATGGCCTCGACGCCGCGCTGGACCAGGAGCTGATCAAGGCCGCGTCGGACGCGCTCGAAAAGCGCGAGCCGGTGCGCATCGAACGCCCGATCCGCAACGTCAACCGCACCGTCGGCGCGATGCTGTCGGGTGAGGTGGCGCGGCGCTACGGCCATGCCGGCCTGCCCGACAACAGTATCGCGGTGAAGCTGACGGGCGTTGCCGGCCAGAGCTTCGGCGCCTTCCTGGCGCATGGCGTGACGCTGGACCTGACGGGCGATGCCAACGACTATGTCGGCAAGGGCCTGTCGGGCGGCCGCATCATCGTGCG
>DATEJA010000178.1:0-4845 GCA_035278405.1 Sphingobium sp.
CGGCTGGCGGTCGCCAACCCCGGCCCCCGTCAGGATCGCCCTTCGGACGAGCCCCCCAGAACCGCCGCCAGCATGTCCACCGCCGCCGCCAGCCGCTCGTCGAGAAGGGCAAGCAACCGTGTCCAGCCGAGCATGTCGGCCAATTCCCCGGGCCCGTCGGAAATGCCGCGCAGGCCCATCAGCGGGACGTCGAAACGCTGGCATGCGCGGGCGATGGCGAAGGTTTCCATGTCCACCATATCGGCGTCGATGGCGGCATATTCCTCCCCACCCACGATATCGGCGCCGGTGGAAAGCCGCACCGAACGCAGTTCGAGGGGCGTGTAGAGCGGCATGTCGACCGGATGATCGACGAACGGCGTCACCCCTCGGGTGAAACCGAGGCGGGAGGCATCCATGTCGCGCCAGGAAACGCTGGCAACCTGGTAGACCTCTCCCAGTTCGCAGATCCGCGAGCCCGCCGATCCCAGCGATACGACAAGGTCGGGCAAGGCGCCATCCTGCCGCATCGTCTCGAGCGCCAAGCTGGTCGCGATCGCCGCTTCGACAGGCCCGACGCCGGTCATGAGCGGGCAGAACCGGGCCTTCAGATGCGGGCCATATTCATCCTCGATCGCCATGACGAAGAGGACGCGGCGGCCGCCGATCAGTTCGCAGCGCGAATCGGGGGATGGGATTGCCATGATGCCGGCTCAATGCCCTGCGAAGGCAATCAGGGCAGCACTGGCGACGCCGTCGGCTTCCAGCGCAGCCATGCCGCCCAGATCCGGAAGGTCGATCGCGAACAGGGCCATGAGCACGGTCGCGCCCTGCTCGCGCAACAATTGGGCCGCCGCGAGCGCGGTCCCGCCCGTCGCGATCAGGTCGTCGACGAGCAGCACGCGCGCGCCATCGGCGACTTGGCCTTCATGCAGTTCGAGCCGATCGGTGCCATATTCGAGGATATAGTCGATGCCCACCGTCTTGCCGGGAAGCTTGCCGGCCTTGCGCACCGGCACGAAGCCCACGCCCAGCGCATGGGCCAGCGCCGCGCCCAGGATGAAGCCGCGCGCCTCGATGCCGACGATAAGGTCCGCGTCGAGCGGCCTGGCGATCGTCGCCATGCGATCGACCAGTTCGGCGAACCCGGCGGGGTCCGCGAGCAAGGTGGTGATGTCCCGGAACTGGATACCGGGCTTGGGAAAGTCGGCAATGGTGCGCACCAGCGCTGCCAGAGTGTCGATGCTCATCTCTGCCCCTCAAAGGAAAAGGGGCGCGGTCCCCATTGAAACCGCGCCCCTTTCTCCAACCACTATCCTGTCGAACCTGTGATCAGGCGGCCTTCTTCTTGTCCGCCCAGATATTCTGGTAGGACATGTAGGCCAGCGCCGTCGCGATCAGAAGGAAGACGATCGTCGCCAGACCCGCGCGGCGGCGGTTTTCCAGCTTCGGTTCGGCGGTCCAGGTCAGGAACGCAGCCACGTCCTTGGCCATCTGGTCGACCGTCGCCTTGGTGCCGTCGCCATAGGTGACCTGGCCGTCGGTGGTCAGCGGCGGCGGCATGGCGAGGTTCAGGTTGGCGAAATAGGGGTTGTAATGCAGGCCGTTGGGCGTCTTCGCATCGGGGAAGTGCTTGAGCAGTTCCGCCGGCTGGTTCTGATAGCCCGTCAGCAGCGAATAGACATAGTCCGAACCCTCATGACGCGCCTTGGTCATCAGCGAGAGGTCGGGCGGGATGGCATTGTTGTTCGCCGCCGCCGCCGCGACATTGTTGGCGAAGGGCTTGGGGAAATAATCCGCCGGGACGGGAGCGCGCGTCGACGCTTCGCCGGTCTTGGGATCGACGTCGGGGCTCTTGATCGCCCACTGCTTGGCGATCGCCTTGATCTCCGCCTCGTTGTAGCCAATGCCCTTGAGGTCGCGGAAGGCGACGAACTTCAGGCTGTGGCACGCCGAGCAGACTTCCTTGAAGACCTGGAAGCCGCGCTGCAACTGGGCCTGATCATATTTGCCGAACGGGCCGTTGAACGAGAAGTCCACTTCCTTGGGATGGCGGTGGAATTCATGCTCGACCGTCTTGGCGGGCGGCTCGGAGACATAAGCCACCGCGCCCACCAGGAAGGAGATCAGCAGCCAGCCAGCAAAGAAGAGGCCGACGAAAAATGCGCCGATGCGAACCATGTTGATCTTGTCCCCTTTTAGCCGGCGTTCGACGGCTGCGGATCCGCGCCCATGCCGGGAAGCGCATCCTGTTCGCCCTTGATGTTATAGCGATTGAGCACCGATTCCGTGATCGAGCCCGGCAGCGGCAGCGGCCGTTCGAAGCGCGAGATCAGCGGCAGGATGATCAGGAAGTGCGCGAAATAATAAGCCGCGGCGACCTGGGAGATCATCACATAGGGCTCTTCCGCCGGCGCGCCGCCGCAATAGCCCAGGATCAGCACGTCGATGACCAGGATCCAGAAGAACTTCTTGAAGGTCGGGCGATAATTGCCCGAGCGCACCGGCGAGGTGTCGAGCCAGGGCAGGAAGAAGAGCAACAGGATCGAGCTGAACATCGCCAGCACGCCCAGCAGCTTCGCCGGAACGAAGAAGAAGTTCACCGTGAAGGCGCGCAGGATCGCGTAGAAGGGCCAGAAATACCATTCGGGAACGATGTGCGCGGGCGTCGAGAGCGGGTTCGCCTCGATATAATTGTCCGGGTGGCCGAGCATGTTCGGCGCGAAGAACAGCAGGATGGCGAAGGCGATCAGGAACACGCCGGCGCCGAAGCCGTCCTTGGAGGTGTAATAAGGGTGGAAAGGCACAGTGTCCTGCGGCCCCTTCACTTCCACGCCGGTCGGGTTCGACGAACCCGGGATATGCAGCGCCCAGATGTGCAGGATCACGACCGCCGCGATCACGAAGGGCAGCAGGAAGTGCAGCGAGAAGAAGCGGTTGAGCGACGCGTTGCCGGGAGCAAAGCCGCCCAGCAGCCAGGTCTGGATCGGATCACCCACCACCGGGATCGCGCCGAACAGGCCGGTGATCACCTTCGCCCCCCAATAGGACATCTGCCCCCAGGGAAGCACATAGCCCATGAAGGCGGTCGCCATCATGAGGAGGAAGATGACCAGGCCGAGCAGCCAGACCATTTCGCGCGGCGCCTTGTAGGAGCCGAAGAAAAGCCCGCGGAAGATGTGGAGATAGACGACGATGAAGAAGAAGCTGGCGCCGGTCGCGTGGGCATAGCGCATCAGCCAGCCCGCGTTCACGTCGCGCATCGTCTGCTCGACGGTGGCGAAAGCGACCTGCGTGTTGGCGCCATAATGCATCGCCATGATCACGCCGGTGACGATCTGGATCACGAGCGCCAGGCCCGCCAGAACGCCGAAGTTCCAGAAATAGTTGAGGTTGCGCGGGACCGGATAGCCGGCGCCGACCGCATTGTAGACGAGGCGCGGAAGCGGCAGCTTCTCGTCGATCCACTGCGTCAGCGGATGCTTGGGAGTATAATGCTCAGCCCAGGGAAAGCTCATGGTTTCTTACCTCAGCCTACGAGAATGGCGGTGTCGGAAGTGAAGCTGAACTTCGGCACTTCCAGGTTCTTGGGCGCGGGGCCTTTGCGGATGCGGGCCGCGGTGTCGTAGGTCGAACCATGGCAGGGGCAGAAATAGCCGCCGAATTCGCCGCGATTCTCGCCCTCGCCCGCGCCCAGCGGGACGCAGCCCAGATGGGTGCAGACGCCCATCGTCACCAGCCACTGCTTCTTGCCGCCCACGGTGCGCTCTTCCAGCGTCTGCGGATCGCGCAGGGTGGAAACGTCGACCTTGTCCGCCTCGGCGATTTCCTTGTCGGTCAGGTGCCGCACGAACAGCGGCTGGGACCGGAAGGTCGTCTTGATCGCCTGTCCCGGCTTGATCGACGACAGGTCGACTTCGCTCGACGCGAGCGCCAGCACGTCGGCGCTGGGGTTCATCTGATCGACGAGCGGGATCACGACGGCAACCGCGCCGACCCCCGCGAAGCTGACTGCGGCGATGTTGATGAAGTCGCGACGACGCACTCCATCTCCGCCGGATAGACCCTGGCCGTCCGTATGTTCAACGCTCGCCATGCACCTCAACCCTTGCAAAGACGTCCCTGTTACCCGCCGCATGACCGTCACCGGCCCTGATTATCGGGAGATTTGAGGCGCCCACGATATATGGGCCCCGCCTTCCCCCTGGCGTGGTTCGCGGGCCTGATAGACCCAGGACACATCCTTTGCCAACAGCAATTTGCCGATCCCTATGACAATTTGCCCTGCTGCATTATGGGCACGCCATGCGTATTGCTCTCTACCAACCCGAGATTGCGGGGAATGTCGGCGCCATATTGCGCCTAGCCGCCTGTTTTTCCGTCCCCGTGGACATCGTCATGCCAATGGGATTCGCCTTTTCCGATGCCCGGTTGAAGCGCGCCGCCATGGATTATGGCGCGGCCGCCGACGTGACGCGCCACGCCAATTTCCAGGCGTTCGACGCGGTCCGCCGCGCCCAGGGCCGCCGGCTGGTGCTGATGAGCAGCCATGCCTCCGTCCCCTTGCCCGATGTCCGCTTCCAGGCCGACGACATCCTGCTGATGGGATCGGAAAGCGCGGGCGTGCCTGACGAAGTGCGCGACCTTGCGGATTTGCGCGTGCGAATCCCCATGGCGCCGGGCTTCCGTTCCCTCAACATCGCCGTCTCCACGGGCATCGCCGTCGCCGAAGCCCTTCGCCAGACCGGACAATTTCCCATGACAGAGGCTTCCCAATGAGCTTGACCCTCAATCCCCAGCAGCAGGCCGCACGCACCTGGTTCGAATCGCTGCGCACCCGCATCTGCGCCGAATTCGAAGCGATCG
>DATEJA010000179.1:0-4617 GCA_035278405.1 Sphingobium sp.
GTCTTCGAACCCCTTGCGCAGCGCCGCCGACCAGCTGAGCGAGAGCAGCTGGAATTCCTCGTTGTCCGCTTCGATCCGGGTGCGGACGCGGAAGTCGAACTGGTCGCGCTCGATGACGGTCAGGTCGAGCGGCATGCCCACCGAAAGGTTCGACCGCAGCGTCGAATCCATCGACACGAGCACCGCCTTGGCCGCATCCTCCAGCGTGGTTTCGGGCTTGATGATGCGGTCCAGGATCGGCTTGCCATATTTATGTTCGCCGATCTGGAAAAAGGGCGTGTCCTCCGTCGCCTCGATGAAATTGCCGGCGGAATAGATGAGGTAGAGGCGCGGCTTGCCCCCGCGCCGCTGGCCCGCGATCAGGACGGAGGCGTCGGCGGCCGACCCCTGCATTTCGATCGTGCTGCGATAATGCTGCTGCATGGCGCACATCGCCTCGCCCACGATCTGCGCGACGCGGTGCATCGTGGCGCAGTTGAGGATGGTTTCCACGTCCGGGTCCAGTTGCGAATCCTTGATCGCCTGGCCCAGCATCGTTTTCACCCCCTGGGTGATCGACAGGTTGCCCGAACACATCAGCGTGATCGCACGCTCGCCCGGCACCTTATAGGTGAAGCTCTTCCGGAAGCGCGCGATATTGTCCATTCCCGCATTGGTGCGGGTGTCGGACAGCATGACCAGACCCTGGTTCACGCGAACCGCCACACAATAGGTCATCGCCCAGCGGGCTCCTATTCCTGTTCAACCCTGCGGGATGGTCGGCTGGGCACTTTGCTGTTGCTGCCGCTGCAGCTGCCTTTCCTCCACCCCCTCTTCCGCCTGCGCGATCCGAACGTCCGCGTCAATCCAGATATCGCCCGCCACGCTCACCGAGCCACGGATGGGCGCGGCGGCATGAGCGTCAAGCCCGGAGGCGAGGCGCAGATAGCGTTCGGTCACACAGACCCGGTTGGACGGGTCGAAACCCACCCAGCCCAGGTCCGGCACCAATGCTTCGACCCACGCATGGGTTTCATGCAGGGCGATGCCGCCCTCGGCCAGCAGATAGCCGGTGACGTAGCGCGCCGGGATGCCGAGCGCGCGCGCACCGGCGATGAAGATCTGGGCATGATCCTGGCAGACGCCCGCCCCGAGCGCGAAGGCTTCGGCCGCTTTGGTCTGGGCGTTGGTGAGGCCGCCGCGATAGGTCACCGCATCGCTGACCGCCGCCGACAGCGCATGCAGCCGGGCCAGCACGCCCCCGTCCTCGGGCAGCGCCATAGCCATGTCGCGGATCGGCGCGGAGGCTTGGGTCAGCGGCGTGTCGCGCAGGAAATAGCGGGGATGGACGCTGCCGAAGCTGGGGAGCATCACGCCATGCGTGTCGCTGGTTTCGACCAGCCCTTCCGCCACGATCACCGCATTGTCGAGCTGGTCGTGGCGGATCCAGACCGCCTCCATCTCGCCGAAGCTGTTGCGGCGAAAGCCCTCCACCGTCTCGCCATTCACGCTGACCCGCCATTCCAGCACCTTCTGCGCGACCAGGTTGGTGGGCATCAGCTTCAACCGCATGGCGATGCGCCCGGCAGCCGATTCATAGCGGTAGACCGTCTGGTGGCGGACAAGCAGTTTCACGTCGCGCGCGTTTCCTTTTCAGCCGAAATAATAGGTCTGGGCGATGTCCATCCCCAGCCGGTTGGTCATCCGCAGCCCGCCCAGCACCGTTTCGTGCAGGCCGACGCGGAAGATCTCGCCGCTGTCGAGCTGTTCCAGGTCGCTCACCATCTGGCGGATCGTGTCGTGGCAGGTGCCACGGCTGTCGTGCCAGCCGGCGAGCCGGTTGAGCCGATAGGCAAGCTGGTCGTAGCAATAGGCGACGCTGCGCGGGAACAGGCGGTTGAGCATGAGGAAATCGGTGATCTGCCAAGGCGTGTAGGTGCCGCCATAGACATGGTGATAGGCGCGTGCGCCCGACAGCGCATAGAGCACCGACGTCCATTGATAATGGTCGCGATTGCCGCCGATCACTTCGGTTTCGGGCAGCAGGACATAATATTTGACGTCGAGTAGCCGCAGCGTCATCTGCGCCCGTTCCAGCGCCGATCCGGTGCGGAGGAAGTCATGGCCCTCGTTGCGCAGCTGCCCAGAATGAGCGGCGCCGCGAAAGGTCATGACGCGCGTCTTCACCCAGTCGATGAGCGCGGGCAGTTGCTGGCGCGCTTCGGCGACGCCGTAGCTGTCGAGCTTGCGCCAGCCTTCGTTCAGCGCCTCCCACATGTCCTGGGTCAGCATGGTGCGGGCCGACTTGGCGTTGGCGCGGGCCTTCAGCAGGCAGGAGCGGATCGAACTGGGATTGTCGAGGTCCAGCATCAGATAGGCGACGGCGTCGCTCTCGGTCACCTGCACGCCTTCGGGGAAGACATGCTCACCATTGCCCGTCGCCCTGACCACCGACCGCCATTCGTCGCGATGATGTGCCCCCGGCAGGATCGCCATGCGCTGGCCCATAGTCAGCAGGCGCGCGGTCGCTTCGGCGCGCTCCATGTAGCGCGCCATCCAGAAGAGATTTTCGGCGGTGCGGCTCAGCATGAGATCGGCCCCGTCATCCCAGCGCAGGCTGGAATCTCAGGCGAGAGGGCGCGACCTAGCCGCGCGAGATCCCAACCTGCGCTGGGATGACGGGGAAAGGAAAGGCTCAGCTGCACCATCATCAATCCTGCAACACCCATGTGTCCTTCACCCCACCCCCCTGGCTCGAATTCACCACCAGCGACCCTTCGGTCAGCGCCACGCGGGTGAGGCCGCCGGGCACCAGCCGGATCTGCTTGCCGACCAGGCAATAGGGTCGGAAATCGGCGTGGCGTCCCACCACTGCCGCCGGCCCCAGCGTCGGCACGGTCGACAGGTCCAGCGTCGGCTGGGCGATGAACTCGCCGGGATTGGCGCGGATGCGCTCGGCATAGGCCTCCACCTCCGCCTTGGTCGACTTGGGGCCGATCAGCATGCCGTACCCGCCCGATCCATGGACCTCCTTGGCGACCAGTTCGTGCAGATGTTCCAGCACATAGGCGCACTCGTCGGGCCGGGAACATTGCCAAGTCTGGATATTGTCCAGGATCGGCTGTTCGCCGAGGTAGAAGCGGATCATCTCCGGCACATAGATGTAGACCGCCTTGTCGTCCGCGATGCCCGATCCCGGCGCGGAGGCCAGCGTCACCCCGCCATTGCGATAGACGTTGAAGATGCCGGGGATACCGAGCAGGCTGTCGGCGCGGAAGACCAGCGGGTCGATATATTCATCGTCGATGCGGCGGTAGATGACGTCGACCTGGCGGGGGCCGAGCGTCGTTTTCATCCAGACCCGATCCTCATCCACGAACAGGTCGGCGGGCTCGACCAGTTCGATGCCCATGAGGTCGGCGAGGAAGCTGTGTTCATAATAGGCGCTGTTGAGCGACCCCGGCGTCAGCAGCACGACGACCGGGTCGCCCTTGCAGGCCGGGGGCGCGACTTCCTTCAGGCTTTTGAGCAGTTCGGCGGGATAGTCGTCGACCGGCGCGACCAGCCCCTGGCCGAACAGTTCGGGGAACATGCGCGTCATGATCTCCCGATTTTCCAGCATGTAGGAGACGCCCGAAGGGGTGCGGCAATTATCCTCCAGCACTTCGAAGCGCGTCGGGCCGGTGCGGACGATGTCGATGCCGACGATGTGGCTGTAGACCTTGCCCGGCGGGGTGAAGTCCGCCATTTCGGCGAGATAGGCGCTGTTGCGATAGATGATGTCGGCGGGCATCACCCCCGCCTTCACGATTTCGCCGCGATGATAGACATCGTGCAGGAAGGCGTTCAGCGCCCGCGCCCGCTGCCGGATGCCGCGGTCGAGCACGCGCCATTCCTGCGCGGTGAAGATGCGCGGCAGAAGATCGAAGGGGATCAGTCGCTCCGGGTCCCCGCCCTCGCCATAGACGGCGAAGGTGATGCCGATGCGGCGGAAGATCGCTTCGGCCTCCTCCATTCGACGATTGAGCCCGGCAATGCCTGTCCGCTCCACCCAGTTCTGCACTTCCGCATAGCAGGGGCGTATCGAACCGTCGGGCTCAAACATTTCGTGGACGGGCAAGGCGTCGATCCTCCCTCGGCGGCGACCGCCGGTTGTGCATTGCAACATTAGCGCAATGTGAAAGGGCGATTGCAAGCGCAAAAATGGGGGCGATGCGTGGGCGCTCCGCTTTTGCCGCAGGTGCGGCAGATTTTCCCGCAGCTTGCGCGTGGCGACGATGGCGCAGATAATTTGCGGACGGGAATGTCAAACCCCGTTGACCCCACCGATGCTCCTGCTTATAGCGCCCCCTCACCGCAGGGCGGCAGCCCGGCGCAGCCCATGGGGCGGAGTAGCTCAGCTGGTTAGAGCAGCGGAATCATAATCCGCGTGTCGGGGGTTCAAGTCCCTCCTCCGCTACCATCTTTTCCCGACATCGATCCTCATTGATCCCAGGCCGAAATCTGCCTGCACGGCTTTCGGTCGAGGCGAGTGGAGGCCTTTCCCCGCCAGTCTGAACGGCAGCTGACCCGTTCGTTCAGGAAAGTGCCAAGCGGATCCCGCCATAGCGGCCCCACACAATCAGGGAGATCGTCATG
>DATEJA010000180.1:0-11610 GCA_035278405.1 Sphingobium sp.
ACCTTCTATCCTGTTGAGCAGGACAAGAAGCCAAGCTAAGGCAACCACGATAACGCGAACGCGAACAGGGAAGAGCACGTCATGGCAGGTGCCAAGAACCACGATTATCATATTCTCCCGCCCAGCATCTGGCCGTTCTTCGGTTCCATGTCGGCGCTGGTGATGGCCCTTGGCGCGATCATGTGGCTGCACCCCGACGCCATGCCCGCCGGCGGCGGCTGGGTCTTCCTGATCGGCGTCGCGGGTGTCCTGTTCACCATGTACAGCTGGTGGGCCAATGTGATTTCCGAAGCCCATGCCGGTGACCACACGCCGGTTGTCCAGCTGCACCTGCGCTACGGCATGATCCTCTTCATCGCTTCGGAAGTGATGTTCTTCGTCGGGTGGTTCTGGTCCTTCTTCGACTTCTCGCTCTTCCCCA
The DNA here is from genome assembly GCA_035278405.1 of Sphingobium sp. Classification (GTDB taxonomy): domain Bacteria; phylum Pseudomonadota; class Alphaproteobacteria; order Sphingomonadales; family Sphingomonadaceae; genus Sphingobium. The sequence goes on from DATEJA010000180.1 coordinate 422, forward strand.
GCCAGCTGGCGCCGATCGAGGGGCTGTTCCCGTCGAAGGGCATCGAGGTGATGAACGCCTTCGAACTGCCGCTGCTCAACACGCTGATCCTGCTCTGCTCGGGCACGACCGTCACCTGGGCGCACCACGCGCTGATCCATGGCGATCGCGAAGGGCTGAAGAAGGGGCTGACGCTGACCGTCATTCTCGGCCTGCTCTTCTCCTCGATCCAGGCCTATGAATATGCCCATGCGCCGTTCCCGTTCGGCCACTCGCCCTACAGCTCGGCCTTCTACATGGCGACCGGCTTCCACGGCTTCCACGTGCTGATCGGCACCATCTTCCTGCTGGTGAACCTGATCCGCGCGCACAAGGGCGATTTCACCCCGCGCCAGCATTTCGGCTTCGAAGCGGCGGCCTGGTACTGGCATTTCGTCGACGTCGTCTGGCTGTTCCTCTTCGTCGTCATCTATGTCTGGGGTGGCTGGGGCGCGCCGGTCCACGGCGGCTGATCCACAGGAAAAGAACATCGGAGGCGGCCGGGTTTTCCCGGCCGTTTTCTTTTGCCTGGCAGGTCGTTATGGCTGCGCACATGTTGACGACCAGTCCAGGCTTCGATCCCGCGCCCTCGCCGCTGCTGATAGCGGCGATTCGTGGCCATTGCCCCCGATGCGGTGCGGCGTCGCTGTTCGCCGGCCTGCTCCGCTTCGCGCCCGCCTGCACCGCCTGCGGCCTTGATTTCTCGCAATGCAATGTCGGTGACGGGCCGGCCGCGCTGCTGACGCTGGTCATCGGCGCAATCATGGTCGCCCTGGCGCTGACTCTAGAACTGACGCTGCATCCGCCCTTGTGGGTGCATGTGCTGCTCTGGACGCCGATCACGATCGTTTCGGTGGTGGGCAGCCTGCGCGTAGCGAAGGGTATGTTGCTGATCCTGGAACTCAGGAACAAGGCGGGCGAAGGTCGGATCGCCCAAGGGAGCAAGGCCCCATGATCCGGCGCATTCCGCTGGTCCCGACCATCATCGTCCTGGTGGCGGTCGCGCTGATGATCGGCCTCGGCGTCTGGCAGTTGCATCGGAGGGACGAGAAGGAGGCGATGCTGGCGCTGGCGGCCGCCAATCCGGCCAAGCCTGCCGTCAGCTATCCCAGAACGCCGCCCGTTCCGGCCGAACTGCTGTTCCGCCGTTCGTCGGCCTATTGCCTGCGCGTCACCGGCTGGCAGACCGAAGCCGGCCGGGCGGCCGACGGATCGGTCGGATACCGGCATATCGCCCAATGCGCGACCGGCGCCGAAGGGCCCGGCCTCCTCGTTGCCCTGGGCGTCGCGCAGAAGCCGGACGTCAGGCCGAACTGGCAGGGCGGGCCGTTGCGCGGCTGGATTTCGGAGGAGCCCGACCATCGGTCGCTCCTGTCCCGGCTGAGCGGCAAGGCGCCGCCGCTGCGCCCCATGCTGATTGCCGATCACGCCCCCCCGGGCCTCAAAGCCGTGGCGCCGCCGACCGTGGCCGACGTCCCCAACAATCATCTCGCTTATGCGGTCCAGTGGTTCTTCTTCGCGGCCATAGCCGTCATCATCTATCTTCTGGCGCTGCGTCGGCGCAGCGCGGAATAGCGCGATCGGTCGTAAAAGCTTGCCCCGGCGGCTCCGCACCGCTACCGCGCTTCCCCATCATGCAATATGTGAGCACCAGGGGAAGCGCGCCCGCGCTGGGTTTTGAGGATGTGACGCTGGCCGGGCTGGCGTCCGACGGCGGGCTCTATGTGCCCGAAAGCTGGCCGCGCTTTTCGGCCGAGGACATCCGGGCTCTGGCCGGCCTGTCCTATGTCGAAACCGCCGTCCGGGTGATGGCGCCCTATGTCGCGGGATCGCTGAGCGAGGATGAACTGCGCGACCTGTGCAGCGCCGCCTATGGCCGGTTCAGCCACCAGGCGGTGACGCCGCTGGTGCAGCTGGATCATCAGCACTGGCTGCTCGAACTCTTCCATGGGCCGACGCTTGCGTTCAAGGACGTGGCGCTGCAGTTGCTGGGGCAGTTGTTCGAGCGCTTCCTGTCGCGCCGCGACGATCATCTGACCATCGTCGGCGCGACCTCGGGCGACACCGGGTCGGCGGCAATCGATGCCGTGGCGGGGCGCGAGAAGATCGACATCTTCATGCTCCACCCCGAAGGCCGCGTGTCGGACGTGCAGCGGCGGCAGATGACGACCGTGCTGGCGCCCAACGTCCACAATATCGCGATCGAGGGCAGCTTCGACGACGCGCAGGCGCTGGTGAAGGCGATGTTCAACGACGCTGCCTTTTCCAGGAAGTTCAACCTGTCGGCGGTCAACAGCATCAACTGGGCACGGTTGATGGCGCAGGTCGTCTATTATTTCTATGCCGCCGTGCGCCTGGGCGCGCCGGAGCGGCCGATCGCCTTTTCGGTGCCGACCGGCAATTTCGGCGACGTGTTCGCCGGCTATGTCGCGGCGCAGATGGGGCTGCCGGTGGCCAAGCTCATGGTTGCGACCAACGTCAACGACATCCTGCATCGCGCGCTCGCCGACGGCGATTACAGCCAGGGCCAGGTCGTCCAGACGGCGACGCCGAGCATGGATATTCAGGTCAGCTCCAATTTCGAGCGGCTGCTGTTCGACGCCGGCGGCCGCGACGGCGGGGCTCTGGCCGAGCAGATGAAGGGTTTCGAAGCCAGCCGGTCGATGCGGCTCACCAATGCGCAGCGTGATGGCGCGGCCAAGCTCTTCACCTCCGCCCGCGTCGATGGTGATGCCATGAACATGGCAATTCGCTGGGCCTTTGACGGCGCCGGCCAGGTGATCGATCCGCATACGGCGGTGGGCCTCGCCGCCGCGCGCGAACTGCAGCTGGATCCCGCCGTTCCGGTGGTGACGCTGGCGACCGCGCATCCCGCCAAGTTCCGCGACGCGGTGGAGCGCGCGACCGGGCTTCGCCCGCCGCTGCCGACGCGCATGGGCGACCTTTTCGCCCGCGAGGAGGCTTATGCCAAGCTGCCCGCGACCTTCGAGGCGGTCACCGCCTATGTCGCGGAGCGCGCCACGCCCCGGGCATGACGCTCGAAACGCTGATCGGCGAACCCTGGTCGGACTATGGCCTGATCGATTCGGGCCATGGCCGCAAGCTGGAGCGCTATGGCCGCTACCGCTTCATTCGTCCCGAACCGCAGGCGATGTGGGCGCCGGCCAGTGCCGATTGGCAGGCCGATGGCGAATTCGTGCCGGGATCGGACGAGGAAGGCGGCGGCCGCTGGTTCTATGAGCGTCCCGTGCCTGCGGAAGGCTGGCCGCTCCATTGGAACGAGGTGACCTTCCAGGCCAGTTGCACGCCCTTCCGCCATCTGGGCTTCTTTCCCGACATGGCGCCGGTCTGGAGCTGGATGCGCGAGCAGGTGGCGGACAAGGAACAGCCGCAGGTCATGAACCTGTTCGGCTATACCGGCGTCGGCACGCTGGCGATGAGCGCGGCCGGCGCGCAGATGGTGCATGTCGATGCGTCGAAGAAGTCGGTGGCGCAGGCCCGCGCCAATGCGGCCGCTTCGGGCCTGGAAGATCGGCCGGTGCGCTGGATCGTCGACGATGCCGCCAAGTTCGTCAGCCGCGAGGTGCGGCGGGCGCGGCGCTATGATGGCATCCTGCTCGATCCGCCCAAATATGGCCGCGGGCCCGATGGCGAGATCTGGCGGCTGGAGGAGGATCTGCCCGGCCTGATCGCCAATTGCCGGCAGCTGCTCGATGCCGACAGCCGGTTCCTGTTCCTGACCGTCTATGCGGTGCGCATGTCGGCGCTGGCCCTCCGCGAACTGCTGGCCCAGGCCTTCGCCGACCTGCCCGGCACAGTCGAGGCGGGCGAACTGGCCGTGCGCGAAGAGGCGCGGGGCCTGCTGCTTCCCACCGCCATCTGGGCACGCTGGCGGCGGTAAGCCTTTCCGGCTCCCCTTCAGGGGCTGCATCTTCCCCAACCACATTGACAGCGCCGCCCTCAGCTCCGAAAAGGAACATATAGGGAACAAATTTATGGCCGAGTCGGTGACCACACTTGCTGCCCTGAGGCGGCGCATCGCATCGCTGGAAGGCGTTCCGGTGGTGAAAGGGGGCGGCCGCGTCGCTACCGGCCATGACGCGATCGACCAAGCGCTGCAGGGCGGCTTTGCCCGAGGACGGGTGCATGAACTGTTCGGCGGCGCGGAAGAGGAAGGGGCGGCGGTCGGGCTGGGGCTGATCCTGGCCCAACTGGCCGCTGGCGATGCGCCCCTTTTCTGGTTGCGCGGCGCCAGCAGGACGGCGGCACAGGCCTATGGGCCGGGGCTGGTCGCGCTCGGGCTGGACCCGGCGAAGCTGCTGATCGGCATGATGGCGACCGAGGCGCTGTTGCTGCAGGCGGCGGCGGATGCGCTGCGTTGCCCAGCGCTCGGCGCGCTGGTGATCGAACTGCGCGGGCGCGCCCCGCTCCTCGACCTCACCGCCAGTCGTCGCCTCGCGCTGGCGGCGGAGGCGTCGGGAGTCACGGCGCTGCTGCTGCGGATCGACGGCGATCCAGTGCCGAGCGCGGCCGAGACGCGCTGGCAGGTGGCGGCGGCGCCGTCCGTGCCCTTGGCCGGCAATGCGCCGGGCATGAGCGCCTTCGACATCAGCCTGCTGCGCCGCCGGTCGGGCCCCGATGGCCTTGCCTGGCGGCTGATCTGGGACAGCGAGCGGGGAGCTTTTGGAGACGAATGTCATGAACGCCATGACCATGGACAGGACAGTGGAGGGCGCGGTGCAGGCGCGCCGCTATCTGGCGCTGTGGTTCCCCTTCCTGCCACTCGACCGGCTGCGCATCACGCGGCCTGAACTTTGGGCGGCGCAGGACGGGCCCCGCGCCATCGTCGAACAGGTGCGCGGCGCGATGCGGCTGGTCGCGCCTGATGCCGACGCGCTGGCCATCGGCCTGACGGCGGGGATGACCCTGGCTGACGCGCGCGCGCGCGAGCCCGACCTTGCCGTCTTCGATGCCGATCCTCATGCCGACCAGGACTGGCTGGAACGGCTGTGCGACGGCTGCGCCCGCTACACGCCGAGCGCCGCGCTCGATGCGTCCCAGGGATTGATGCTGGACATCAGCGGCTGCGCTCATCTCTGGGGCGGGGAAGAGGCGCTGGTGCGCGATGCGGTCGACCGGCTGGAACGGCACGGCATGCGCGTGCGCCACGCGCTGGCGGGCACCCCGGAAGGCGCCCATGCGCTCGCCCGCTTCGCCTCCGCGCCGGCCGCCGATGAGGATGGGGCGCTGCGCCGTCTGCCGATCGAAGCGCTGGAACTGGAGGAAGACAGTCTGGTGGCGCTGCGCCGCGCGGGGCTGCGGATCGTCGGCGATCTGGCCGCGCGACCGGCCGCGACGCTGGCGGCGCGCTTCGGCGAGGAAGCGGTCGACGCGCTGCACCGCCTGCTGGGCCTGGGGCATCGTCCGCTCGCACCCCGGCGTTCGCGCCCCATCGTTCGCGTCGAACGCCGCTTCGCCGAACCCGTGGGCAGCACCGCCTATGCGCTCAAGGCGCTGGAGGGGATGGCGGAGGAAGCGGGCGAGCGCCTCAGCGAGCGCGGCCAGGGCGGGCGCCGGTTCGAGATCATCTTCTTCCGCACCGATGGCCTCGCCTTTCCCCTGCGCATCGAAACCAGCCTGGCCGTGCGCGACGCGCCTGCGATCATGCGGCTGGTGCAGGAACGGATCGACAGCCTGTCCGATCCGCTCGACCCCGGCTTCGGCTTCGACATGCTGCGCCTTACCGTGCCGCAGGCCGAGCCCATGGCCCCCACCCAATTGGCGCTGGAAGGCGGAGAGGTCCGCCGCGAGGAAGCCGTTGCCGCGCTGGTCGACCGGCTGTCGGTGCGGGTGGGACGCGGGCGCATCCAGCGGCTGGAGCCGCGCGACAGCCATATCCCCGAACAGGCGCAACTCGCCCTGCCGGCGGTCGAAAGCCGCGCCCCGGTAAGCTGGCCCAAGCTCGCCGAGCCAGGCGATCCGCCGATGCGGCCCATCCACCTGTTCGATCCGCCCCAGCCGGTCGAGGTGGTGGCGCAGGTCCCCGATGGCCCGCCGCACCGCTTCCGTTGGCGCCGCACGGTCCATGAGGTGACACGCTTCGAAGGGCCCGAGCGGATCGCGCCCGAATGGTGGAAGGCGACAGATGGGGCCCTGACAGGAGAAAGCGCCGGTCTCACCCGCGACTATTATCGGATCGAGGACGCGCGCGGGCGGCGCTACTGGATCTTCCGCCACGGCCTGTACGGGACCGAGGCGCAGCATCCGCGCTGGTATATCCACGGCCTGTTCGCATGAAACGCGGCAAAGGTCCGGATCCCGCCAGGCCCAAGTCGATCGACCGGCGGGAACTGAACGCGATCGAGGCAGCGCGGGAAAAGGAAAGGGCAAGGGACAGGCGCCCGCCATCGCCTCCACCGCCCGAACAGGCGCCGCCTTTCGCGGAATTGGTGGCGGCGACCAATTTTTCCTTCCTGCGCGGCGCATCGCATGCGTCCGACATGGTCACACGCGCCATCATGCTGGGCCTCCATGGCATCGGCATTGCGGATCGCAATACGGTGGCCGGTGTGGTGCGCGCCCATGTCACGCGCCAGCGCTGGCCCGAACAGATGCGCGCCGCCCTGCTGGAAGCGCGAAAGGAAGCGGGGCAGCTGCCGGAACTCAGCGAGGAGGAGGAGGAGCATGCCTGCCAGACCGACCTGCGGCTGGTTGTGGGCGCGCGGTTGGTCTTTGTCGACGGAACGCCCGACATCATTGCCTATCCCGCCACGCGCAAGGGCTGGGGGCGGCTGACGCGGCTGCTGACGCGCGGCAATCTGCGCGCGGTGAAGGGCGGGTGCATCCTCCATTTCGACGATCTGCTTTCCTATCTGGACGATCTGCTGCTGATCGTGCTGCCGGTCACGACCGGGGGCGAGGAAGAGGCGCATCGCAACGCGGTCGACTATGCGTTCGAGGATGAACCGCTGGGTGAGACAGCGCCGTCCCATCTCTCCCTGGTGCCACCCCTGCCGCCCGCAACGGTGGAGGAAACCCTGCGCCGCCTCGCGCCCAAGGCTTCCGGACGGCTGTGGCTGGGGGTCGCGCAATCGCATGGGGGCAAGGACCGCCGCTTTGTCGAAACCCTGGCCCAGATGGCCGAGCGCCTGTCCATCCCCCTGCTGGCGACCAATGACGCGCTTTATGCCTCCCCTTCCGACCGGCCCTTGCATGATGTGCTGACCTGCGTCCGTCATGGCACGACAGTCGCGAAGGCGGGCCGCCTGCTGCTGGCCAATGGCGAACGACATCTGAAGTCGCCAGCCGAAATGGCGCGGCTCTTCGCGCGCTGGCCTGATGCTCTGGCGCAGGGGGTGCGGCTGTTGTCGATGGTGGAATTCGATCTTGACCAGCTACGCTATGAATATCCGCATGAGCCCGTGCCACAGGGTTGGACGCCGCAGGACTGGCTCGCGCATCTGGTCTGGCAGGCGGCCGCCCAACGATTTGAAGGCAGGGAGATACCGGCAAAGCTGCGCGAGCGGATCGAAGAGGAACTCTCCTTCATCGCCGAACATGGCTATGCCTATTATTTCCTGACCGTGCATGACGTGGTCCGGTTCGCGCAGGAGCAGGACCCGCCGATCCTGTGCCAAGGGCGCGGCTCGGCGGCCAATTCGGCGGTCTGCTTCCTTCTGGGCGTGACCTCGGTCGATCCGGAAAAGCACGACCTGCTCTTTTCCCGCTTCATTTCCGCCGACCGCAACGAGCCGCCCGACATCGACGTCGATTTCGAGCATGAGCGGCGCGAGGAGGTGATGCAATATATCTACCGCCGCTATGGCCGGCATCGGGCCGGGATCGCGGCGACGGTCATCCATTACCGTTCGCGCAGCGCGGTGCGGGAGGTGGCCAAGGCGCTAGGGCTGAGCGAGGATATCGCCACCCGGATCAGCAGCACCGTCTGGGGCAGCTATTCAGGCGATCTGGGCGACCAGCGGCTGGTCGAGGCCGGGTTCGACCTTGCCAATCCGCAGATCGTCCGGCTCCGCGCGCTGGTCGACCAGTTGCTGCGGCACCCCTTTCCCCGCCATTTGTCCCAGCATGTCGGCGGCTTCGTGCTGACGCAGGACCGCCTCGACGAGACCGTGCCGATCCATCATGGCGCGATGCAGGACCGCAGCTTCATCGAATGGGACAAGGATGACATCGACGCGCTCGGCCTGATGAAGGTCGATGTGCTGGCGCTCGGCATGCTGACCTGCATCCGCAAGGCCTATGACGAGATGCGCACCCACGGGCTGGGCGATCATCACCTCACCGTCGACCTCGATTCGGGCGATCCCGCTGTCTATGCCATGCTGCAGAAGGGCGACAGCATCGGCGTGTTCCAGGTCGAAAGCCGCGCCCAGATCAACATGCTGCCGCGTCTGAAGCCCAAGAATCTCTACGATCTCACCGTGCAGGTCGCGATCGTGCGGCCCGGCCCGATCGAAGGCGATATGGTGCATCCCTATCTGCGGCGACGCGCGGGGATAGAGAAAGCGGAGTTTCCCGAGCCAAGCCCGCCGCACAATCCGCATGAATTGCGGGACCTGCTCAAGGACACCTATGGCGTGCCGCTGTTCCAGGAACAGGCGATGAAGCTCGCCATCGTTGCGGCCGAATTCACGCCTTCCGAAGCGAACCAGTTGCGCCGGTCGATGGCGACCTTCCGCCAGGTGGGCGGCATGGACAAGTTCCGCGACAAGCTGATCAGCGGCATGGTGCGGCGCGGCTATCAGCGCGACTTTGCCGAGCGCTGCTACAAGCAGATCGAGGGGTTCGGCAGCTATGGCTTTCCCGAAAGCCATGCCCTGTCCTTTGCCCGGCTGGTCTATGTGTCGGCCTGGATCAAATGCCACCAGCCCGCCATCTTCGCCTGCGCGCTGCTCAATTCCCAACCCATGGGCTTCTACGCGCCGGCGCAGATCGTGCGCGACGCGCGCGAACATGGGGTAAGCGTGCATGATGTCGATGTGAACAGGAGCGGCTGGGACAATGATCTGGAACCGCTGCTGCGATCGCGCGACAGCCGGCGGGGCGAGGGGACGGGGCGGGCGCTGGCGTTGCGTCTCGGTTTCCGCCAGATCGATGGTTTTCGCGAGGAATGGGCAAGGCAACTCGTCGATGCGCGGGCCGACGGGCTGTTCGCCAGCATCGAGGATCTGGCGCGCCGGGCGGGGCTCCCCGCGCGGGCCTTGCGGCTGCTCGCCGACGCCGACGCCTGCCGGTCGCTGGGGCAGGACCGGCGGGCGGCCTTGTGGGAAGCGCGGCGCACGCCTTCGGACGAACTGCCGCTGTTCGCCGCCGCCCGGGCGCGCGAAGGGCAGGCGCGCGAGTTGGGGGAGGAGCCGGACGCGATGTTGCCCGCCATGCCGCTCGCCGAGCAGGTCGCGGCCGATTATCAGATGACGCGGCTCTCGCTCAAAGGCCATCCGATGCAGTTCTTGCGCCCCCTCTTCGCCGCTGAGGGCGTGCTGAGCTGCGCCGAAACCAGCGCCGCGAAAAATGGGGCTTTGGTCAGGACCGCCGGCGTGGTGCTGGTGCGCCAGCGGCCGGGGAAGGGCAATGCCGTCTTCATCACCATCGAGGATGAAACGGGGATCACCAATATCCTGCTTTGGGCGCGATTGTTCGAAATGCAGCGCCGCCCGGTGATGGCGTCGCGGCTGATGCTGGTGGAAGGGGAGGTGCAGCGCAGCAAGGAAGGCGTCGTCCACCTGATGGCCGCGCGCGTGCATGACCGAAGTGCCGAACTGTACAGCCTGTCGGACGCGCATCGCCCTCATATGGCCCTGTCGCGGGCCGACGAATTTGTCCATCCGCAGCATCCCAGGACATCGAGCCATCCCCGCAATGTGCGGATCTTGCCCCGGTCGCGGGATTTTCATTGAAGGACGGTGCAGGCGACCGGCCGCCCTGAACTAGCTCGCGGCGCAACGCGTGGGCTGGACAAGTTCGCGCGGCGCGACCAAATGATGGGCCGGTCATGACCCAGCGCATCCTCCTCATCCTGTCCGGCGGCATCGCGGCCTACAAGTCGCTGGAACTGGTGCGGCTGCTGAAGAAACGCGGCATCGCCGTGCGCGCGGTGCTGACCGAGAGCGCGGCGCAGTTCGTGACGCCGCTGTCCTTGGGCGTGCTGACCGAGGATCATGTTTACGGCAACATGTTCGACCTCAAGGAAGAACGCGAGATCGGGCATATCCAACTTTCCCGCCAGGCGGACCTGGTGGTGGTGGCGCCGGCGACGGCCAATATCCTGGCCAGGATGGCCAGCGGCATCGCCGACGATCTGGCGACGACGCTGCTGCTGGCGACGGACAAGCCGGTGCTGGTGGCGCCGGCGATGAATGTCCGGATGTGGCATCATGCCGCCACGCAGCGCAATCTGGCGCAGCTGCGCGCCGACGGCGTCCACATCATGGAACCCGACAGCGGCGAGATGGCCTGCGGTGAATTCGGCAAGGGCCGGCTGCCTGATCCCGAAGCGATCGCGGCGGAGATCGATCGGCTGCTCGCTGTGCCTCGCGCGGTGGATCCGCTGGCGGCGCAGCCGGATTTCGAGGCAGCGGCGCTGCCGCTCGCCGGCCGGCATGTGCTCATCACCGCCGGGCCCACGCATGAGCCGATCGACCCGGTGCGCTACATCGCCAACCGCTCGTCGGGCAAGCAGGGCTTCGCCATCGCCGCGGCCGCTGCGCGCGCGGGTGCGCGGGTGACATTGGTCACTGGGCCGGTGCATCTGCCGACGCCCGCCGGGGTGACCCGCGTGGATGTCGAAACCGCGCGCGAGATGCTGGCCGGCGTCGAGGCCGCGCTGCCCGCCGATGCCGCCATCATGGTGGCGGCGGTGGCGGACTGGCGCACCGCCGACGCCGCCTGCCAGAAGCTGAAGAAGGACGGATCCGGCAAGCCAGCGCCGCTCGTGCTCGTCGAAAATCCCGATATCCTCGCTACGCTGGGGCGCCATCCGCAGCGTCCCGCCCTGCTCGTCGGCTTCGCGGCCGAGACCGAAAAGATCGCCGAGCATGCCCAAGCCAAGCTGGCGCGCAAGGGCGCCGACTGGATTGTCGCCAACGACGTGTCGGGCCCACCCGGGTCAAGCGTGATGGGCGGCGACAGCAACAGCGTGCACATCATCACCG